>NZ_JANSHR010000057.1:0-3522 GCF_047461675.1 Synechococcus sp. R70.1 | reverse complement strand
GCGTAGATGGCGCCGTTCCAGTTGTAGCCGGGGGTGAAGAAGAACTCTACATCGCCGCGGCTAAAGATCCCCCACTTGTTGAGCAGATCCCGCCTCCGATCCTGCTGGAACTGCAAGGCCGAGATGGCGCGGGTGGTGGAGTCGGCCCCCTCAATGGGCAAAGTTACAGCGTACACCTGAAAGGGCTTGTACAGCGCAGGGCCCACCTGGAACCAATCTCCCACGTTGGGGTTGACCGTCTGTTCAGCCGGAGAATCGGTACACCCCGCCAAGGCCGAACCCTGCAGTGGCCCACTGCGGATCACCAGTCGCCGCGCCCGCTCAGTATCGGAAATGTTTTCCTCAAAGCCCTGGAGGTTCGTTTGCCCCGTAACCGGCGCTCGGCGGTTGTACAGAATGGTGTAGGCGGTAACGGAGTCGTCGATCCCGTTGTTGTCGGTATCCACCAAGAACCACCAGGCTGGGGCTTGCCGCTGCACTTCAATGCTCCGGCTCGGATTCTGAGGATCCGGAACACGGGCAGAGTACCTCAACAGGAAGCGCCGCTCATCGGGAAGGGTATAGGGATCCGAGGGCTCTGCAGGCACCAATGCGCCATCGTTGAGCAGCGCAGAGGTGAATTGCTCATCAGTGGGAGCACTGACAGGCAGGCGGCGATCCCGGACGAGGTAGTCGATCTTGGCCCGCGCCCGGTCGATGGCAGCATTCAGTTGCCGGCTAACCGTCTGCTCCGCCCGCTCCACCTGGGTTTGGATCGTGCGCTGGGTAGATCGAGTAAGCAACCCCACCGTTACCAAGCTCAGCACCAGCACGATTAAAATCGCCACTGGCAGCACAAAGCCGCGCTCGCGGATCCTGCGCCGATCCACCGGGATCTTCAGAGAGCTGAGCAAGCGCAGGACAAGTTTGAGCAACAGCGGGGAAGGAGCAGGCATGGCTGTATCCCGGAGTATGCGAGTGCCAAGATAGCAACAGTATGCAAGGGATCCCGAGTCTCAGACATCCCCACGGGTGGGGGGAAGGGACAGCCTGCTCTTTTCAGGATTCCCAAGCTTTTACAAAATCCCCAGTTGCTGCGCTTTGAGCAGGGCGGTGACGCGGTCGGTGGCGTCCAACTTGCGGTAGACAGCGCTGGCGTACTCTTTCACGGTTTCGACGCTAATGCCAAGGCGGCGAGCAATTTGTTTGTTGGCTAGGCCCTCCTTCATCAGTTGCAGCACGCATAGCTCGCGGGGGGTAAGCCTGGGCAGCTCCTGGGGGGCGGGCAGCCAGTCGTGGTCGGGGTTGGCCAAGATCTGGCGGATAACGCGGGCCAATTCCGCCGGCTCGGTTTCTTTGGAGAGGTAGCCTTTGGCCCCCGCCCGCCGCGCTGCTTCGATTAGGGCCGGCTCGTGAAAAGTCGTCATCATCACCACCACCACCGGCAGGCCCAGCTCGACAATCTGCTGGCAGGCAGCGATCCCGTCTCCACCAGGCATGCGCACATCCAAAAGGGCCACGTCGATGGGGTGGTGGCGGCAGTACTCAACAGCCTGGGATCCGGTCTCGGCCTCGGCTACCACCACAAACCCCTGCGCTTCCAGGGCAAACTTCATCCCCAGCCGAAACAGAGGATGGTCGTCGGCAATGAGCACGCGCACAGGAGAAGTCATAGGATCCCGGCCAGGAAGAGGGCACAACTTAATCTGCCCAAAAGAGGGATCCCCAATAAAGTGCCCTCGCCCCCAGCCTAGAGAGGAGCTATTTTACGAAGACCATGCCGCGGGTCTTGGGGTTGAAGGTGGGATCCAGCCGGGTCTGAGCATTGTACAGGGCACCGGTCAGATCGGCTTCTTCCAGAAAAGCTCCTCTTAGATCAGCCCCGCGCAGATCGGCCTGGCGCAGGTTGGCTCCCGTCAGGTCGGCGCCGGCAAGAACAGCCCCGCGCAAATCGGCTTCGCTGAGGTTGGCTACCTGAAGATTGGCCCCTGTGAGATTGGCCTGCTGCAGGTTGGCTCGGCTGAGATCCGCTTCCCACAAAAAAGCTCCCCCCTGATCCGCGCTGCTCAGGTTGGCGCCGCGCAAGTCGGCCAAGTTGAGGATGGCCTGGGAGAGGTTGGCCGCTTGTAGATTGGCCTGCTTGAGGATGGCTTCTTTCAGGTTGGCCCCTCGCAAATCCACTCCCGCCAGTACGGCTCCCGTCAGATCGCAGGCGGGACAATCTCGGCCAGGAAGAACGACTTGGGATCGACCCAGTTGGGCCTCAAGCTCCAGTTGGGCAAAAGCTGGAGGTGCCGGGATCCCCATCCCCCACAGGGCGAGGAGACTGAGACTGCCCCAAGACCGAGGCCAGGCCATCTTCTTCACGGAGAACCGTTTCCGCCCTCAAGGCGGCTGGCAGTGGGGGCAAAAGTAGGCTGAGCGGCTTGCCAGCTTGATCCGCTGAATCGGGGTGCCACACAGGCGACAGGGATCCCCTTCTCGACCATATACCCACGCCTGACCCTGGTAGTTGCCGTTGAGCCCCCGCAGATCCCGGTAATCGCGCAGGGTGGTGCCCCGCTGCTCCAGCCCCGCTTGCAACACCCGGATCAAGGCTTCTCGCAGGCGGCTCTTGGCAGCGTCGGAAAGCTGCGAGGCAGGTGTCAAGGGGTGGATGCCGCTCAAAAACAGGGCTTCGTCGGCGTAGATGTTGCCCACTCCCGCTAGCAGCGACTGATCCAGCAGGGCGGCTTTGATGGGGCGGCGGCTTTTCCGCAAGGCGGCTTGGAAATAGGTTTCTGAAAAGGCGGGCGAAAATGGCTCCGGCCCCAACCTCTGCAAAGCCGTGATCACCGCCTCCGGCTCCACCCCCGCAGGCACCAACCACATCTGGCCAAAGGTGCGCGGATCCACAAAGCGCAGCTCCCACCCCTGCTCCAGGCGCAGTCGAACCCGGGTATGGGCTGGCAAAGGCGCGGATCCCTGAACCCAGAGCAGCTGCCCCGTCATGCCTAGGTGCACGCCGAGAACTGCTCCGGAGTCCAGGGATCCCAGAAGATACTTGCCCCGACGCTGCCACTGGGTCAAATAGGCGCCAGACAGCCCCTGCGCAAACTCCTCTTTGCCAGGGTAGGCCAGGGTGCGAGGGAGAAGCACTTCTGCCGCCAGGATGCGCAGGCCAAGAGTCAGGCACTGCAGATCCCGCCTGACGGTTTCAACCTCCGGCAGCTCGGGCACGGGAGGGCTTGGGTTTACTTCTTAGAAGCGGCTTTAGGCTTGGGCTCCTCCACCACTTCCAGCTCGTCTTCGCGGAAGTTGTTGGTGTTGATGTTGTAGTAGTTAACCTTGTCAAAGCGGACGATCACCGGGTAGAGAATGCCGCTGGTATCCACCGCCGCAACTGTCCCCACATCCCGATACCAGTAGGATTCTTTCCGCAAGACACGGACTTTGGCACCGCGCTGAATCGCCATAGAGGTTTTCTCCATTACCTGCCCTTCAGATTACCGCTCTGAAAGACTTATACAACCCCGGGCAAAAGCAGACTTTCGCTCGGCGTTG
>NZ_JANSHR010000056.1:0-1042 GCF_047461675.1 Synechococcus sp. R70.1 | reverse complement strand
GCAAGCAGTCTTGGATACCGGCCTCAGCGCCGAGATTTTGAATCAACCCGTCACCACCCCGTTTCGCCGTCCCGACCTCTTGCGAGAGTCTTCCCGCCCCGTCTATGTCATCACCCGCCAGCAGATGCGCGAGCAAGGGGCAAGAACCGTGCAGGAAGCCCTGCGCTATCTGCCCGGCATCCTCAGCGATGGCACAGCCGGCACCCAGTTGGGAGCCCTCAGCTCTCAGTTCATGCGAGGGGCGCGAACGGCCCAGGTGCTGGTGCTGTTGGATGGCCGCCCCCTCAACGATCTGGGTTTTTTCGGGGGGTTTGACCTCTCCCAAATCACCACCGATGTCGTCGAGCGAATTGAAGTCTCCCCCGGCGGCGGCTCTACCCTGTACGGCTCAGACGCTGTTGGCGGCGTCATCAACATCGTCACGGTGGAGCCCCAGCCAGAAACGGAGACGGTGGTGGAAGCGGCGGTCGGCAGCTATGGCCTCAATGAGCAAGGGATCCAAAGCCGCGGCCAAGGGCAGGATCTGGGCTGGGTGCTCAGCTACCGTCGCCTGCAGAGCAACAACGACTTTCCCTTTACCATCCGACGGCTGGGCAAGTCGGGCAGGCGGGAAAACTCGGCGGTGGAGTACCACAACTTGCAGGCCAAGCTCACCTGGCAATTGGCCGAAGACCAAGTCCTAACGGCAAACGCCCTCTACCTCAACAAAACCTTCCGCGTGCCCGGCAGCATAGACTTTCCCTCCCTCGATGCCGAGCAAACCACCAACGACCTGCTGCTGGATCTCAGGTGGCTGTGGACTCAGGAGACAGGATCCCTGCAAGCTCGGCTCTTTTTGGACGATCTCAACTACCGCTTCAGCGCCCCGCAAAGCCAGGGATCCCGCGACCTCATCCTGCGCGATAGCTGGGGATCCCAGCTCCAGTATGCTTGGCAAGCCGGCGAAAACCTAGAAGGAGTCCTGGGGGCAGATTATCGCTCTATCTCAGCCCGCAATACAACTTTTTCGCTTGCCAGGGGTTCTACCAATACCAACTACGAC
>NZ_JANSHR010000055.1:0-20961 GCF_047461675.1 Synechococcus sp. R70.1 | reverse complement strand
ATTTTTTTCTCTGACCAAGCCCATCAGATCCCTGTTGAGCGCCAGGCCCACTGCCTATTGCTCAGCGATATTGCTCTCAAGGGTTGGGCAGTTTCCCTAGCGGCGGAATCCCAGCTTCTGCTTAAACATGGGTACCTTCAAGATGCTGTTGATGTCCTAAACTTCGAGGTCCCTCGTTTCCGGGAACTGAGCGAAAGGTGGTGTGCAGCTCTCTTGCCAGCAGATCGGCCTCAGCTCCGGACGGCCTATACGTACAAGGCTTCTGGCTTCGCTGGCCGCATCTCTAGCGAACGCATCCAGCGCATTGCTCGTCTTTCCCCATTTGATCGAGGGCTTACGCCAGAGCAGGTCTTTCTCAGAGAAAAGAATCTTTCCGTCGAGTTTCAGATGGCCTATTTCCAGGAGCTGGACAAGTCTTGGTACCTTTCCCAAGCTGCTTTAGCCGAATACCTAGATACCCTCAGCGAGCTCACCGAGCGCCTTGAAGGTCTCCAGTCTTTTGCTCGCCTCTGTCGAGAGCTTAACCAAGCAGATCCGTACCGATTGATCCCATCTGAACCCAAAAGTCTCTATCTACTGGCTGCCGAGTAAAATGGTCAGCCGACCTCGCGGGCAGCGCGCACCAGCAGTCCCGCCATGATCAGCGCCGAGAGAATCGAGCTACCCCCGTAGCTCACTAGAGGCAGGGGCACCCCTGTAGTTGGCAGCATCCCGCTCACCACGCCGATGTTGAGCAAGGCCTGGCCCACCAGGAACATCAGGCAGCCACAGGCCACTAGACGAGTGGGCAGATCTGGGCAGCGCCACATGACTCGCAAGCTCACCCAGGTATAGGAGCCCAACAGCACCAGGAAGAAGAGGGATCCCACTAGGCCAAACTCCTCCGCATAGACCCCAAAGATGAAGTCCGTGTACTGGATGGGCAAGTAGAACAGCTTTTGTTGAGAAAGACCGTAGCCTTTGCCCCACCACCCCCCTGAGCCAATAGCCAAGAGGCTTTGCACCAACTGGTAGCCATCTCCTCGGGCATTGCCCCAGGGATCCAAAAAAGCCAGGATGCGCCGCCGTTGGTAGTCTTTGCTGAGGATGCTCACCACTGCTGCTAGCGTCCCCAGGCCTGCCGTAGCCAAAAGGGCGAAGAGGGGGACCCCAGCCGTCCAGGCCATAACCCAGAGAGTGAGACCGCAGATGGCAGTGGTGCCCAAGTTGGGCTGGGTGAGGATCCCCAGCAGCCCCAAAGCAAAGAGCCCAACCCAGACTCTACGAAACCAGCGGGGATGCTCGAACCAACGGCCAAACACCCAAGCTCCCTGGAGCACCAGCAGGGGCTTGAGCAGTTCCGAAGGCTGGATGACAGGGATCACCTTCAAATCCAGCCAGCGACTGGCATCCAGGCGGGAAACCCCTAGCCCCGGCACCTGGGTAGCCCAGACCAAGCCAATGCCCAGCAGGCAGAGGATCCCGGCCCAGGGGAACCAGCGCTGCAAGGGGATACGCACCAAGAGGGTGAAGCAGGCCAGCCCCAGCCCCGCCCAAAGCAACTGGCGCTTAAAAAAGTAGAGGCCATCGCCGGTAGTCTGCTGCGCCACCGGGTAGGAGGCCGAAAACAATACCGCCAGCCCTATCCCCAGCCAGACCAGCGTCAGCCAACGCAGCCAGCGCGCTTCAGCGTTCCAGGAATCCCACCAGGGCTTGGCAGCAGGCTCGAAAGTGGTGGCCACGGTGCTCGAAGCTGGGGTACTGGTCGAAGCTGGCACAAGCAGGTGACAGCAAAACGGTGATGGGCTGAGCTGGATTGGCTAGGGCTTGCGCTAGGGAGCAGGCGGCTGCAAAGGCCCTTTCCACCGCCATATCTAGGGTCGGCAGGATCTCGACGTCAGTATAGCGGATTTCCTGAAGGGCCTTGGCCAGCTTAGGAGCAGCCTCCCCAATGAGCAACACGCGGGCCACCTTGGCCTGAATAAGCCGCAGCCAGGCCGAGGGATCCCCCTGTTTGGCCCTTCCACCGGCAATGAGGATAATGGGCGGGGAGAGGGCGTTGAGCGCTACCCAGCCGGCCTCGTAGTTGGTGGCCTTGCTGTCGTTGACAAAGCGGATGGGGGTAGATCCCACCTGGATTTGGGCCACCCGTTCCAGCCGATGGGGCATGCCGGCAAAAGAGCGGATGGCGGCTTGAACGGCAGCGTTGGGGATCCCGGCTAGATGAGCAGCCGCTGCTGCCAAGAGCAAGTTCTGCAAGTTGTGCGAGCCAGGGCAGCGCTCGGCAAAGTCCTCCAGCTCCGCCACCGCTTCCCCCTGGATGTAAAGCGTGCTCCCTCGCAGGAAGACATCCGCTTGCGGATCTTGCAGCGAGACCCAGTAGGTCTTTTCCCAGTCTCGCCGCCGGCGAAAGAGGTAGGGGTCCTCGCCATTGACCACCCGCCACTGGGCCCGCTCCAGCAGCCGCGCCTTAAAGCTGGCATAGCGCTCCAGCGTGCCGTGCCGCTCTAGGTGATCTGGGGTGAAAGTTGTCCACACCCCAATGCGGGGTGGGCTGCCAGGGGAGCTCTTCATCAGGCGGCTGCTGGCCTCCAGTTGGTAGCTGCTCAGCTCTGCCACGATCCAATCTGGCCGACGCTGCCCTTGCCAGATCTCCAGAGCCACTTGGGACAGGGGCAAGCCAATGTTGCCGCAAGGGATCCCTTCCAGCCCCGCCGCCTTGAACATCTCCGCCACTAGGGCCGTGGTGGTGCTTTTGCCGTTGGTGCCCGTGATCCCCACCCAAGGCAGATGCTCTAGAAACTGCCAGGCCAGCTCCGCCTCTCCCAACACCTCGATCCCTTGCCGACGTGCCTCTTGCAGCAGCGGGTGATCCCAGGCAATGCCGGGGCTAACCACCACTTGCTCCACCCCTGGCAGCAGTTGAAAAGGCTGGCCCAGCTGGACAGAGATCCCCTCTCGTTCCAGATCCGCCTGCCGTTGCCGCAAGATCTCCGAGTCCTGCTCGTCCCAGACCCAAACCTCTTTTCCTTGCGCTCGCAGCAGCCGTGCAGCCGACCGACCTGCGATCCCCAGCCCTAGAACTTGATGGCCCACGTCTAGTTCCTTGGCAACTTGGGCTTGCAGATCCGCATTTTACAAATCTAGCCGCCCTCTAGAGCGTGGCACTGGGCTAGGGATTGCAACGACAGAGAAAGGAGAGGACCTCGCCCATTAGACAGTTTATGGCTTGGTACTTCTCAGGGGAGGCTGAGAGGATTTCTGCCTCTGACTGCACATAGGTAGATGGCAATAGTTCGTCGCGGCAGTTGGAGACAAGCCCTTGCACCAGTTCTGGCGTGGTTTCCAAGTGAAACTGGAGGCCGATCACTGAGCGTCCAAGCTGAAAGGCCTGATTCTCACAGCCTTCGCTTTTGGCAAGGTGAATTGCACCGGGCGGCAGCTCGAAAGTTTCCCCGTGCCAGTGAAAAACCTCAATCGAAGGCGGGAAGCGAAAGGACAGCTCGTTAGCCGGTTGGATCCCTTGCACCGGCCACCAGCCTATTTCCTTGACAGGATTGGGAAACACCCGAGCCCCCATTGCGCTGGCAATCAGTTGCGCCCCCAGACAGATGCCCAAAATAGACTTGCCAGCCTCGATAGCATTGCGGATGAACTCTTTCTCCTGGCCCAGCCAAGGAAACGTGCTTTCGTCATTGGCACTCATAGGGCCACCCATGACGATGAGCATGTCAAATTCATCCAAGCTCGGCAATCTCGTCGATTCAAAGAACCTTGTGCCTGTTACAGGGTATCCCTTGGCTCTAAGCCAGGACTCTATGTAGCCAAGACCCTCAAACGGCACATGTTGTAGGTAATATGCACGCATGACGAGATGGGATCTCTCCTCATCACCCACAAGCTGTTAGGATTAACGACTTGACGCCTTAACTCACCTGCTGCCTAAAGTCCCAGCCTGTAATCTAGCCCAGGGTCGAAAGCAGTGAAAGTAGCGCTGCCCCCTGCAACCGGTTGTTAGCCGGCCTACCGTTCGGCCTCTTCTTCGTACTCATCCAAAACGCTTTCGGAGAGGTGCGATAGATGTGGTTGACGCGCGAGCTCGCGCACGCTGTCGTATGAAAGGAATGTGCAGCTCTCCGCAAGCGGTCCCCTATCAAGAGGCAAAAGACGGGCCGGCGCAACTCCTGAAGGACCTTCTCCCGCCGTGTGGCTGGCGCCACGATGTGAAGGCAGATGTCCATGTTCGGTTGGAGTGCAAGTAGGTCAGCCATTCGCAGAATGCCGGAGTAGATCGAAGTTGTGTGCTCCACCTCGAAAGCGCGCTTGATCGCCCGACCCTTAAGCCAGAGGACGTCAATTTGCTCGATTGTCCTCAGGGTGGTGTCATCGTAATTCAACGGTAGGCGCTCAAGGATGGGTGGGTGATCTCCCCGCCACTCCGCTAGCACCGCAGCCCTGTCGGATCTTGGAAGCCAGATCTGCATTCCCATCCTGGAACCAATCTCAGCGAGGAGCGCCTGAATCTTGATGGATTCCCGTACCTCCTCTTCCGGCTCCGGTGGAGCCTCCACTACTTCGGTTCCTTCTGGGACGATCACCGACACGTCCTTGTCCGCTCTGCGAATGCGATGAGTGAGAAGTCTTTTGTACTCGTTTTCATCGACGGGATACGTCACCTCTCCAGAGGCCTGGGCCTTGATCGCTGCCTCAAGAAACGCCTCATCGTTCTCGTCAAGCTGAACTAGGCCCCCACGAAGCTTGCCAGTCCACGTAGACGAACTCCTGCTTTGACCACGCGTGAAAGAGAGAGCACTCCACACGTGGTCTTCATGAATAGGAAGGGCCTTTTCAACGGACAACCAAGCAATCGGTCTGACTCGGAAGCGAACTACAAATGGATCACCGACAGGAAAGAACAGCGGGGTTTCGTCCAGGTACGGTCCTTCCAGAACCTCCAGCACCCCGACCCATCTCGAAAGCTTCGTCACGTAGCAGACAAGCCTGTCGCCGGTCTTGACTTTGCCGGCAACACCCCACCGACGAAGGGGAAAACCGGACACCGTTCGATCGGAACGGCTGAAGGCCTCATATGTCTCAGGGGAAAACAGTTGGACAAAGTACGCCATGTCTCTCTTGCGTGTGCGTCCGGCTAACGCAAAAGTTCACCCGCCGCAGCCCCCGCAACGGCGTAGCGTCGTACAAACTCGTAATGCAGCCCCCGTCGCGGTGCAAGGCCTGTTTAGCTGCCACCCCATGCTGTCAATACTATTATTGCGGCAAACTGGACAGTTTACGCTGCAACGCGCCACGAACCCACCCTCAGGGCTCAACAAAGGCGGTTGTGGGGTCAGAAGTCCATTAGAGATGCTTGAAGGGATGCCTTCTGGCGGAGGGATCCCCTCATCCCTGTGGACCTCAAGAGTTATTGCGAATTGTTACACATGTAACGGTTCCCAACCAGCTCAGTTCCGTTTCTCGGGTAGAACGGGAAACAGGTCATAAGGGATAATGCTTACCCGTAGGCTGTTTGCATCACCGGACGGAGAGCGACCGCATGTTTACTCTGGTTAAGCCCATCACCCGCCACGTTGCCCCTGCTGAGGTGGGGGATCGCCGCTTGATGAAGGTGGTGTACGTGGTGTTGGAGCCGCAGTATCAGAGCGCCCTGACGGCGGCGGTGCAGCGCATCAATGCCCACAACCCTAAGCTGGCGGTGGAGCTGTCGGGGTACTTGGTGGAGGAGCTGCGGGATCCCTCGGGGTATGAGGCTTTCCAGCGGGATCTGGAGACAGCCAACGTCTTTATTGGATCCCTGATTTTTATCGAAGACATTGCCCAGAAGGTGGTGCAGGCGGTGGAGCCCCTGCGGGAGCGGCTGGATGCGGTGGTGGTCTTCCCCTCCATGCCGGAGGTGATGCGCCTTAATAAGCTGGGATCCTTTTCCATGGCGCAGCTAGGGCAGTCCAAGAGCGCCATTGCCCAGTTCATGCGCAAGCGCCAGCAAGGATCCAGCTTCCAAGAGGGGATGCTGAAGCTGCTGCAGACCCTGCCCAAGGTGTTGAAGTACTTGCCCTTCGACAAGGCGCAGGATGCCCGCAACTTCATGCTCAGCTTCCAGTACTGGCTGGGCGGATCCCGGGAGAACCTGGAGAACTTTTTGCTCATGCTGGCGGATCGCTACCTGCCAGGGATGCGGGGGCAGCTCTCCTTTGCTGAGCCGGTTACCTACTTGGAGATGGGTATCTGGCACCCGCTGGCACCACAAATGTTTGCCAGCCTGGCGGAGTACTGGGACTGGTACAATGCCCGCGAGGATCTGCCAGAGGACGTGAAGGATCCCTTGGCCCCCTGCGTGGGGCTGGTGCTGCAGCGCACCCACCTGGTGACGGGGGACGATGCCCACTACGTCGCCATGGTGCAAGAGCTGGAGTCGCGCGGGGCGCGAGTGGTGCCGGTGTTTGCCGGCGGCTTGGACTTCTCCAAGCCAGTGAACGAGTTTTTCTGGAACGAGCAGAAGACGGCACCCATTGTGGATGTAGTGGTGTCGCTAACCGGGTTTGCCCTAGTGGGCGGGCCAGCGCGGCAGGATCACCCCAAGGCAGTGGAGACACTCAAGCGGCTCAATCGCCCCTATATGGTGGCCCTGCCCTTGGTGTTTCAATCCACCGAGGAATGGGCCAACAGTGACTTGGGCCTGCACCCCGTGCAGGTGGCGCTGCAAGTTGCCATTCCCGAGCTGGACGGGGCCATTGAGCCAATCATCCTCTCGGGGCGGGACGCCGTCACCGGCAAAGCTCACGCGATGCAGGATCGGATTGAGCTGATTGCAGCGCGGGCCATTAAATGGGCCAATCTGCGGCGCAAGCCCAAGATAGAGAAGAAAATTGCCATCACCATTTTCAGCTTTCCGCCCGACAAAGGCAATGTGGGAACAGCCGCCTACCTGGATGTGTTTGCCTCCATCCACCGGGTGATGCAGGCGCTGGCCCACAATGGCTACGACCTGGGGCCAGAGCTGCCCAAAACCCCTCAGGAGCTGATGGAGTCTATCCTCCACGATCCCCAAGCTCAGTACGCTAGCCCGGAGCTGAATGTAGCGGCCAAGCTGTCGGTGCGGGAGTACGAGGCCCTGACCCCCTACGTCAAAGCCATTGAGAAATACTGGGGTCCAGCTCCAGGGCACCTGAACACCGATGGGCAAAATCTACTGATTTACGGCAAGCACTTTGGCAACGTGTTCATCGGGGTGCAGCCCACCTTTGGCTACGAAGGGGATCCCATGCGGCTGCTCTTTTCCAGGTCGGCCAGTCCCCACCACGGCTTTGCCGCCTACTACACCTACCTGGAAAAGGTTTGGAAAGCCGACGTGGTCATCCATTTTGGCACCCACGGGTCTCTCGAGTTCATGCCGGGCAAGCAGATTGGCATGTCCAGCGAGTGCTACCCGGATAACCTAATTGGATCCCTGCCCAACCTTTACTACTACGCTGCCAACAACCCCAGCGAGGCCACCATCGCCAAGCGGCGCGGCTATGCCTGCACCATCAGCTACCTGACACCGCCAGCAGAAAACGCTGGCCTCTACAAGGGGCTGCAGGAGCTGCGGGACCTGATTGGCTCTTACCAAACCCTGCGGGAGGGGGCGCGGGGCATTGCCATTGTCAATGCCATCTGCGACAAGGCGCGGCTAGTCAACCTAGACAAAGACGTGGAGCTGCCGACGGTGGACGCTGCCCAGCTCACCCTAGAGGAACGGGACACGGTGGTGGGCAAGCTCTACGCCAAGCTGATGGAGATTGAGTCGCGGCTGTTGCCCTGTGGGCTGCATGTGATTGGGGCGCCCCCCACAGCAGAAGAGGCGATTGCCACCTTGGTAAGCATTGCCAGCATTGACCGGCCGGAGGAAGGGATCCTCGGCCTACCCCGCATCATTGCCCAGAGCCTGGGTCGGGATATCGACGAAATCTACCGCAACCGGGATCGGGGGCACCTGGCGGATACAGAGCTGCTGGATCGCATCAACAAGGCCTGCCATAAAGCAGTGGCCGCGCTCGTGCGGGAACAGACCGACGCCCAGGGGCGGGTCTCGCGCGTGGCCAAGCTCAACTTCTTCAACATGGGACGGCAGGCGCCCTGGCTGGTGGCCCTGAAGGAGGCGGGCTACCCCCAGGTGGATCCAGACCTGCTCAAGCCTTTGTTTGAGTTTCTGGAGGAGTGCCTCAAGCAAATTACGGCAGATTACGAGCTAGGATCGCTGCTGCGGGCCTTGGAAGGGGAGTACATCCCGCCGGGCCCGGGAGGGGATCCCATCCGCAACCCCAACGTCTTGCCAACTGGGCGCAACATCCATGCTTTGGATCCCCAGTCCATCCCCACGGCAGCGGCCATCAAGTCGGCGGAGATTGTGGTGGAACGGCTGCTGGCGCGGGAGCTGAGCGCCAACGGCGGCAGGTACCCGGAGACCATCTCAGTGGTGCTCTGGGGCACGGACAACATCAAGACCTACGGCGAGTCGCTGGCGCAGGTGCTCTGCCTGCTGGGGGTGCGTCCTAAGCCAGATGCCCTGGGGCGGGTCAACAAAGTGGAGCTCATCCCCCTGGAGGAGCTGGGGCGGCCCCGCATTGACGTGGTGGTGAACTGTTCCGGGGTATTCCGGGATCTCTTTGTCAACCAAATGGCCCTTCTCGACCGGGCAGTGAAGCTAGCAGCCCTGGCCGATGAGCCGCTGGAGCTGAACTTTGTGCGCAAGCATGCCCTACAGCAGGCAGAAGAATTGGGGCTGACTCTGGAGCAGGCGGCAACGCGGGTCTTTTCCAACGCTTCTGGCTCCTACTCGGCCAACATCAGCCTGGCCGTGGAAAACAGCTCTTGGGAGGACGAAAGCGAGCTGCGGGAGATGTACCTATCCCGCAAGTCCTTTGCCTTCGGCTCCAATTTGCCCAACCAGCAGATGCGGCAGCTTTTTGAGGCCAGCCTGAAGACGGTGGAGGTAACCTTCCAAAACCTGGATTCGTCGGAGATTAGTCTGACAGACGTCAGCCACTACTTTGATGCGGATCCCACCAAACTGGTGCAGAGCCTGCGCCCCGACGGCAAGGCTCCCTCAGCCTACATTGCCGATACCACCACGCCCAATGCCCAGATCCGCACCCTGAGCGAGACCATTCGCCTGGACGCCCGCACCAAGCTCCTCAACCCCAAGTGGTATGAGGGCATGCTCAAGCACGGCTACGAAGGGGTGCGGGAGATTGCCAAGCGGCTGGTGAACACCTCTGGCTGGTCGGCCACGGCAGGTGCGGTGGACAACTGGATCTATGAGGAGGCCAACGAGACCTTTATCAAGGACGAGGCAATGCGGCAGCGCCTCATGAACCTCAACCCCCACTCCTTCCGGCGCATCGTCGGCACCCTGCTGGAGGTGCACGGGCGTGGCTACTGGCAAACTTCCCAAGCCAACATCGAGCTCCTGCAGGAGCTGTATCAGGAAGTGGAAGACCGGATCGAGGGGGTGGAGTAGCTGGTCAAGGCCATCCCCGCAGAGGAGAGCTGAGGCTTCTCCTTGCATTTGCTGGCATAAGGGGGTTGGTAGCAAAGCCCCCAGAAAGTTCGCCCTCTGGCGCTAGGGCGAAGGCCGGCAGGAGTGCAGCTTTTAGCTTTCCTCTTCCAAAATGCGGGGCACCTTGAAGAACATGTCGACGCGGTCGGGGGCGTTAGCTAGGATCCCCTCGACATTGGCGTAGGGCTCCACCTCATCGGGGCGAGTGGGCAGCTCGATATCGAGGACATGGAAAGTAGGCTCTACGCCTTCGGTGTCCAGCTCTTTAAGCTGTTCTACGTAGGCCAGAATATCTGCTAGCTGCTGGGTAAACTGGATTTCCTCTTCCTCAGTGAGCTCTAGCCGCGCCAGGTGAGCGACGTGGCGTACTTCTTCGCGGGTCAGCATTGCTTCCTTGGCCCTATGGGCTACCGATGAGTTTACCTTAGCCAGACCTCAAAAGAGCTCCAGGTTGGCACGCCCTGTGGTTTTGAGCCAGTTTTGGGCCTCGATGTAGTTGTTGGGGGCAATGCGAATGGCACGGATCCAGTATCGGGCAGCTTCGTCAAATAGGGCCTCAGCCGTTTCTTCATCCCCAGCTTGCAGACTCTGCTCACCTTTGTGGTGCAGCAAAACGGCAATGTTGTTGAGGGCAGAGCAGAGGCGGGGGTTGAGCTCTAGGGCCTGGTGGTAGTACTCCAGGGCCTTGTCCAGGTCTCCAGTGCTTTGGTAAATCAGGCCCATGTTGTAGAGGATGTAGCTGCGGTCTTGGTCGTCCTTCTCTAAAGCCAAAGCCTCGCGGTAGTTTTCTAGGGCCTCGGCATATTCCCCTTCGCTTTGGGCCGCCATGCCGTCTCGGTAGTAGGCAAAGGCTTTCTTCTCCTCCGAACTCACCCCCGGCAGCAACTTGAGGATTAGATCAGCCAGGACAGTGAAGGTTTTGTCGATGAAGTTGTCGTTCTTCATGCCGCGGGGCATGGTTGACCTCCCCTAGGGTGCCTCTTCTTTGCGTTGTACCACGCCCACAAAACCCCTAGGTTGAGCTTTGCCCAGAAGAGGCCGAGCGGCGCTTGCTTAGGCGCACCGGGTGCCACTGTACGGTTTCACCAGGGGAGACTTCCAGTTCACAAGTAGTGTCGATGAGCCGTTGTGCCTGGGCTTGGGGAGTGGGGTAGCGGGCCAGATCCGCATCCACCAGATGGGGATGTTCTTGAAGCAGCCGCACGAGGAACTCCTGCAATTCCTCAGAACTGAGAAATTGCTCTGGCAGGCCCGGGATCAGCAGCACGTAGTGATTGGCAGCGCGGAGCGGTTCGGGTTGGGGGTCTGACATATGAGTGTCAGGAAGGGCTAGGACTCTCTTGGTATTCTGAAAAAGACTGTCTTGGCTTTTGTCTGCCGTCTTGTGGGCTTTGAGAGTGCTATGGCCAAGCCGCGCACCTTTTCCGGCATTCAGCCCTCTGGTGAGCTGCACCTGGGCAATTACCTAGGGGCGATTAAAAACTGGGTGGCCGACCAGGAGCACTACGAGAACTTCTTTTGCATTGTGGATCAGCACGCGGTCACTGTGCCCCAGGATCCCAAGCTGTTGAGGGAGCGCACCCGTTCCCTGTTTGCCCTTTATTTGGCCTGTGGCCTCAAGCTGGAGTATTGTGTGCTGTTTGTGCAGTCCCATGTGCCTGCCCATACGGAGCTGGCCTGGCTGTTTGCCACTATCACTCCCATGAACTGGGCAGAGCGCATGATCCAGTACAAGGAAAAGAAAGAAAAACAGGGAGAGGAGACAAGTGTTGGCCTGTTTAGCTACCCCATTCTGCAGGCGGCGGACATTCTCCTCTACCAGCCCAAGTACGTGCCCGTGGGGGAGGATCAGCGGCAGCATATCGAGCTGTGTCGGGACATTGCCCGCCGCTTTAATGACCGCTTTGGGCAGACATTTGTCATCCCTGAGGCATTAATTCGTCCGCAAGGGGCGCGGATCATGAGCTTGACCGATGGCACCCGCAAGATGTCCAAGTCGGATCCCTCCGAGTTCAGCCGCATCCACCTGCTGGACAGTCCGGATGCCATTCGCAAAAAGATTCAAAAAGCCAAGACCGACTCCATCCGAGGCATTACCTTTGACGACCCGGCCCGCCCAGAGGCCCACAATTTGCTGACGATCTACATGCTCACCTCCGGCAAGAGCAAGGAGGAGGTAGCGGCTGAATGTGCCGAGATGGGATGGGCGCAGTTCAAACCCCTGCTTGCCGACAGCATTATCGCCACTCTAGAGCCCATTCAAAAGCGCTACCAGGAGCTCTGGAGTGACCCTGGCTACCTCCACGAGCTAATGCGGGAAAATGCCGCCAAGGCCCGTGCCGTGGCCGAGCAAACCCTTCAAAAGGTGCGAGATGCAATGGGGTTTCTGAGCCTTGAGGGATCCCTCACTTAGACTGCCCCTCGCGAACTTCGACAGGGCTAGGGGCAAGGCCCAGCTCGGCCAGGATCCCTTTCCAAACCAGAGGCAAGCGCTCCTGCCATTTTTGCCGGTGGTTGATCACGTACACGCAGAGCAGAGTAATGCCTACGCCCACCCACTGCTGCGGGGTGAGGGTCTCGCCCAGGAGGGTGCTGCCGAAGAAAAGGGCAAACACGGGGGTGAGAAAGGTCAGGGAGCTGAACTCGGTGAGATTTTCCTGGGAGGCGAAGTAGAAGAAGAGGGCATAGGCCACAGCGCTTCCCATCACCGAGGCGTAGAGTAGATCCAGCCAATGGATGCCGCTTAGGTGCTGCCACTGCTCGCTTTCTGTCAGCGCCGAAAGCAGGATCAAGGGCAGGCTACCCAGCACCATGTGCCAGCCGGTTGCCAACACGGGATCCGCCACCTCTGCCACCTTGGGCATCATCACGGTGCCGATGGCCATTGACAGCGAAGCCAGCAACATCCAGCCAACGCCAGCTCCTAGCTGCAGGGATCCCCCCCCTCCAAGGCCAATAAGGCCAATGCCGAGAACTCCTAGCCCCAAGCTCAGCCAGCCCAGCACCCCCAGCCGCTCCCCGTAAAACCAGGTGGCCAGCAGGGCTACCACCAGGGGCTGCGAGTCAATTAGCACAGATCCCAAGCCGGCGCCGGTTTCCTGCAGCCCTTGGGCCAAAAATCCCTGAAAACAGGTGGCGTCCACCAGGGCAAAGGCCAAGACCCACAGCCAGCCCTGCAGTCCCTGGGGATGCCAGGGCTGAGACGCTCCGGAGGCCCGCCCCTGCCAGATCCGGAAGGCCAAAACCAGGATCCCGGCTGGCAACAGCCTCAGAATGGCAATGAAGAGCGGAGTGGTCTCAGAAAGGGCATCTCGCATCGCCACCATTGCCGAACCCCAAAGGAAAAACGGGGCAATCATCAGCAGGCGCTGCCAGATAGGCTGAGATAACTTGTTGGATTGAGCCATGGGCGCTTCAAACTTGACAACAGAAGTCAACCCCATGTTAAGCGCTGCGGCAACCTAGTTACAAACCTTAACTATGGGATCCCTGGAGGGCTTTCTCAACCTAGATAAGCCGGCAGGGCTCACCTCCCACGACTGCGTGGCGGCAGTGCGGCGAACCTTGCGCACCCGCCAGGTGGGACATGGGGGCACCCTGGATCCGGCGGCAACGGGAGTTCTGCCCATCGCCGTGGGGCGGGCGACGCGCTTTTTGGCGTTTTTGCCAGGAGACAAGGTGTACCGGGCAACCTTTCGCTTTGGGCAGCGCAGCGACACTGACGATGTCGAGGGGCAGGTGGAGGTGGGATCCCCTTGCCCAGAGCTAAGTCGCGAGCAGGTGGAGGAATGTCTGCGGGAGTTTGTCGGCGAGATCTGGCAGGTGCCGCCTCTTTACAGCGCCATCAAACGGCAGGGGAAAAAGCTTTATGAGCTGGCGCGGGCGGGGGCAAAGGCCTCAGAGCTAGGGCTAGAGCCGCGGCGGGTGGTAATTCGGCACCTGCAGATCCTGGACTGGCGTCCCGGCGAGTTTCCGGAAGTGGATCTGGAGATTGCCTGTGGCCCCGGCACCTACATCCGTGCCCTTGCCCGCGATGTGGGGGAAAAGCTTGGCTGTGGCGGCTTGATGAGCCAGCTGCGGCGGCTGCAAAGTGGCCCTTTTCGCCTTGAAGAGAGTTGGCCGCTAGAGGTGTGGCAGGGATCTGCCAATCCTGCTGCTGCCCTGCTGCCCATTGAGTGGGGCTTTGCCAGCTGGGAGTCAGTTTCTCTGTCACCCTCAGACAGCCGACGCTGGCAGCAAGGTCAGGCCATTCCTCTGGATCCCGCTCAGGCCACTGCCGAGACCCTGCGGGTGAAAAGCCACCAGGGAGAGTTTTTGGGGTTGGGACAACGCCAGGGCAGATCGCTCAAGCCGCTGCGGGTGCTGTTGCCGGATGCCTGATTTCCCTATCGGGGAAAAACCTCCTGTGTGGTAGACTGCGTGAGAGCCAACCAGGAGCGGAGAACGCCTCAGAGGCTGCGGCTTGCTTGCTGGGAGCAGTTGAAGACGTTTTTCTCAACCTAGCCTTTCAAGACGCCACAAATAAGACGCCACAAAAACGGAGTTGGGGATATGCGCGATGCCATAACCACCCTGATCAAAACCTACGACCTGACAGGCCGCTACCTGGATCGGGATGCCATGGACGCTCTTAGGGCCTTTTACGATTCGGGGTTGCGGCGCATCAAAGCTGTGCAGGTCATCAACCTCAACTCGGTGGACATTGTCAAGACGGCGGCGGCAGCCCTGTTCGCCGAGGTGCCGGAGCTGATCCGGCCAGGGGGTAACGCCTATACCACCCGCCGCTACGCCACCTGCCTGCGGGATATGGACTACTTCCTGCGCTATGCCTCCTACGCCCTGGTGGCTGGCGACAACAGCATTTTGGACGAGCGCGTTTTGGCCGGTCTGCGAGAGACCTACAACTCCCTTGGTGTGCCGATTGCTCCAACCGTCATTGGGATCCAAAACATGAAGCGGCGCACCCTAGAGCTGCTTGGCACCGACGAGGACTACAGCTTTGTAGCCGAGCCCTTCGACTACCTGAGCGCCCAACTCAGCGAAACCGATATCTAGGCGCTGGTTCTGCCTCCTAGAGAGGGCAGGAATCTTCCCAGATCCCTTGCTTTGGTGGGGGTACGTTACCATCGTGGTAGCGCGCTAAGGATCTCCCGGGAAGGGAAAGAGCGGCCGTGGGGCGCGGCCCGAAGCCTTGTCCTAACTTTCCAGGAAGGCACGGCATCGTTGAACCCAAGCGCGAAGGTCGCCCTTTGCATGTCCCTCACAGCCTCCCTCGCTGGGGGCAGAAGGGGAGCAGTTGGTGGACTCAAGCCAAAGGCAGCGAAAACATGAAAGCTGTTGTCATGAACGTGCCCGGCGGGCCGGAGGTCTTGCAACTCCAGGAAGTGCCCGATCCCCAGATCCGCGGCGAGCGAGAGCTGCTTGTTCGTCTCAAGGCTGCTGGCGTCAACCCCATCGACACTAAGCTGCGGCGGCGAGGTACCTTCTACCCAGAAGAGATGCCGGCCATCTTGGGGTGTGACGGGGCTGGCGTTGTGGAAGCGGTGGGATCCGGGGTGCGGCAGTTTCGGGTTGGCGACGAGGTCTACTTCTGCTATGGCGGCCTGGGCAAGCAACCGGGGAACTATGCTGAGCTGATTGTGGTCGATGAGCGCTTTGTGGCTCCCAAGCCCAGAACCCTTAGCTTTGCCGAAGCTGCTGCGGCTCCCCTGGTTTTGATCACTGCCTGGGAGGCCCTCTACGAGCGAGGGCGGCTGCAGGCTGGCCAAAAGGTGCTCATCCACGCCGGCGCCGGAGGGGTAGGTCATGTAGCCATCCAACTGGCCCGTCTGCGGGCCTGCGAGGTGGCCACTACGGTGAGCACGCCAGAAAAGGCTGAGTTCGTCCGTTCTCTGGGAGCCAACCTGCCCATCTTCTACCGCCAGACTGACTTTGTGCGGGCTGTCTTAGACTGGACGGCTGGGGAAGGAGTGGATCTGGCGCTAGATACCCTGGGCGGCCCAGTACTGGAGCAGACCTTTCCGGCTGTGCGTGTGTACGGCGATCTCGTCACGCTGCTGGCGCCTGCTCCGGAGACCGATTGGCGGGTGGCCCGTGACCGCAACCTACGGGTAGGCTTTGAGCTGATGCTCACGCCGATGCTGAAGAATCTTGTTGCTGCCCAGCAACATCAGGCAGAGATTCTCAGGCAGTGCGCTCGCCTCATCGACCAAGGCCAACTGCGTATCCGTCTCAGCCACACCTTTCCTTTGGCCGAAGCGGCTGCTGCCCACCGCTTGCTGGAGCAGGGATCCGTTCTCGGCAAAATTGCCTTAACCATTTCCGATTAGGCTGGCTAAGGGAGGCCCTGCCCAGCTCCGCCTATGGCTGACCCACTTACCCCTCACCTGCTGGAGAACGAGAGCTTCTATGAGAACGCCCTCTGCTGGCTGGGGCGGCCGCAGACGGTCTATCGGCTGCTGAGCGAAGCGGTTTTCCCACCAATTTCCTCGTGGGTGCGGGGAGAAGTGGATAGCCGTTCTTTTAACCACTGGCAGCCGGAAGACGTGCGCACCTTTCTCTACCCGGTGGTGGCCCTAGGAGACGAGGAGACGCTTGTCCTTGCCAGCGAGGCTCTTCTGCTGTGCGGCATCGGCACCTACTACAATCCCTGCGACCTGGCAATTGTGGTGTTCGTGCAGCAGCCCCAAGAGCTGTTTAGCCAACTGATGCAACGCATCCGCCGCACCGAAGCCATCATCACCCGCGGGCCAGAAGTGCGCATGCTTTCGGAACAGGTGAGCCTGGCCAAGCGAGGACAAGACTACATCAACACCAAATACTTGGTCTGGCCCTACGCCCTTTCTGCTGCCGCTCAAGAGACTCTGGTTAAGCAAGGGATCAGCATTATTCGCCTTTCACCCCCAGAGGCTGCTTTGCCCTTTGGAGGCTAAGCGAAAATAGGGATCCCTTATCCCCAGTTTTCTATGGCCAGTGCCCACCTGCCGCCCCTCATTCAAGCAATGTTGGAGCCGGGGTTTTACCCCCATCCGGTGCGGGAGCCGATCCAGCTTCTCCAAACCCACATCTCCTATGTTCTCCTGACGGGCGACTACGCCTACAAAGTGAAGAAGCCCGTGGACTTTGGCTTTCTAAACTTCTCCACCCTGGAGCGGCGGCGCCACTTTTGCCAAGAAGAGCTGCGCCTAAACCAGCGCGGGGCGCCGGGGCTTTACCTCCAGGTGTTGCCCATTGGGCAAACCCAAGGCCGGTTTCAGCTTGGCAGCAGTGGCGAGCCGGTGGAGTACGCCCTTAAAATGCGGCAGTTTCCCCAAGAGCAACTCTTCAGCAACCTCCTCGAGCGGGGGGAGCTGACGCCAGCCTTGATGGAGGAGCTGGGACGGGTGGTGGCAGCCTTTCACGCCCAGGCTGAGACCAACGACTACATCCGCAGCTTTGGCCGGCCAGAGCGGGTACGGGAGGCCTTTGACGAAAATTACGCCCAAACCCAGCGCTACGTGGGCGGTCCCCAGACGGCTGAGCAGTATCAGGAGACCCAAGCCTACACGGAGCGCTTTTTTGCCGAGCGGCAGGAGCTGTTTTACCAGAGAATGGCCCAAGGCCGCATCCGCGAAGGCCACGGGGATCTGCATCTTGGCAACCTCTGTTGGTGGGAAGGCCAGATCTTGCTGTTTGATTGCATCGAGTTCAACGAGGCTTTCCGCTTTGTGGATACGATGTACGACGTATCCTACGCGGTGATGGATTTGGACGCCCGCCACCGCCCCGATCTGGGCAATGCCTATTTAAACACCTATCTGGAAGAAACGGGTGACTGGGAAGGACTGAAGATCTTGCCCATTTACCTCAATCGCCAGGCCTATGTGCGGGCCAAGGTTACCTCTTTTCTGCTGGACGATCCTGCCGCTGCGGAAGCTGACAAAGCCAATGCCTTCCACACTGCCGCCCGCTACTACCGACTGGCCTGGGAATACACGCTTCCCAAACAGGGACAGTTGTTTTTGATGGCTGGCCTCTCGGGAGCGGGCAAAAGTACAGTGGCCCGGTACCTAGCCCGGCAGCGGGGAGCCATTCACATTCGCTCCGATGCCGTGCGCAAGCACTTGGCCGGGATCCCTCTGCGGCAGCGGGGGGGGCCGGAGGTGTACACGCCAGAGATGACCGAGAAGACCTACCGCCGCCTGGTGGAATTGGGCGTGGAGTTGGCCCGAGAGGGTTATAGCGTAATTCTCGACGCCAAGTTTGACCGGCAAGCGCTGCGGGGCATGGCCATTGAACAGGCCCAAAAGTGCGGGATTCCCTTGCGCATCCTCCACTGCTACGCCCCTGAACCTGTCCTCCGTGAGCGTCTGCAACGGCGTATGGCCGCAGGTACAGTCGAGGGAGGAAACCTAGCCGACATTGCCGATGCCACTGCCGATCTCCTTGCCCAGCAGCAGGCGCAGTGGCAGGATTTTTCCGAGGGGGAACGGTCTTACTTGACGGTGTTGGACACCAGTCAAGATTGGCAAGCGCAACTGCAGGAGATCACCAGTGAGCGAGGTAACGGCTAAGGATTTGCACTTGATGCCGTTGTTTGAAGGCTTTTCCCCCGAGGTACTCGAGCCGCTAGCCCGTCAGATGGCGCTGCGCTCCCATGCCGTCAACCAGGCCATCGTGTTGCAAAATGACTGGGGCAGTACCGTCTATTTCATCCTAGAGGGTTGGGTCAAGATTCGCACTCACGATACAGAGGGGCGGGAGATTACCCTCACCATTCTCGGCCCAGGCGAGATCTTTGGAGAGATGGCCGCTTTGGATGAGGCGCCTCGTTCCAGCGATGTGGTTGCCTTAACACCGACCAAGGTTTGTTCTCTGTCGGCCCAGCATTTTCTAGCTTTCTTGGCTGCCAATGCCCAGGCTGGCATTCGCCTTGCCCAGCTTATGTCCCGCCGTCTGCGGCAGCTTAACCGGCGGCTGCAGTTGCGCGAGGCCAGCAGTGTTGCCCGCGTGGCCGATATTCTCCTCTTCTTGGCCGAATCCCGGGGCTGGGTCAGCCGCAGCGGTGTGGAAATCCCCAACTTACCCCATCGGGAGCTGAGCAGCTTAAGCGGCTTAGCTAGGGAGACCGTTACCCGCGTTCTCTCCAAGCTAGAACGAAAGGAGTTGATCCGCCGGGATCGCAACCGCAACATCCTCTGTATTCCGCAGCTGGAGGCCCTGGAAAAGCTCCTTGGCTAAACTAGGGCGCTACCTGTTGCCAAAGACCTCCTGAGCACCCTAAAATAGGGGCTACGGAAAGCCGGGATAGCTCAGTTGGTAGAGCAGAGGACTGAAAATCCTCGTGTCACCAGTTCGAATCTGGTTCCTGGCATCCTATCTTGTTTTCCTGAGCTTTTCGAGATAGGTCCACACCCTAGGTTGGGAGCTTGCTGGCGCTGGCAAGTTGGCCACCAGGCAGCCCCCCTAGTTTTCGCGGCGCACAACACTTTCATGCCAGTGGCCCAGGATTTTGTCGGACAGGGCGCTCAAGGCCACAAAGATTAGGATCCCCAGGCCAGTCAGCAGCACCAGAGCCGCAAACATGCGGGGCACCTGTAAGTTAAAGCTGGAGATCAAAATCTGGTAGGCGATCCCAGCCCGCTCCCCGCCGCTACCTGCAACAAACTCGGCCACCACCGCTCCAATGAGAGAAAGGCCACCGCTGATGCGCAAGCCCCCGAGGAAATAGGGCAGGGCGCTGGGCAGGCGCAGGTAGATCAGAGTTTGCCAGCGATTGGCCTTGTACAGTTGAAACAGGTTGAGCAGGTTGTGATCGACGCTGTTTAGCCCCAGGGTAGTGTTGGAGAGAATGGGGAAGAAGGCAACAATCCAGGCGCAGACCACCATGGCCGCAAAGGTGTTGTTGCGCAGCCAGATGATAATGAGTGGCGCGATGGAAATGATGGGCGTTGTCTGCAAAACCACCGCATAGGGGAAAAGGCTGCGCTCAATCCATTTGCTCTGGCTAAACAAAACGGCCAGCAACAGCCCAGAGATGGCAGCCAAGAGGAAAGCCACCACGGTAACCTGCAAGGTAACCAGCAGAGAGGGAAAAAGGGATCCCCACTCCTTCACCAGGGTTCTGGCCACCAAAACCGGCCCCGGCAACAGGTAAGGGGGAACCCCTGTCAGCCGCACCGCCACCTCCCAAAGCCCCAGAAAGAGAAGGCCGACGATCCCAGGGGCAATCACATCTGGATTGAGCCACCTGCCCAGATCCAACCGCTGGGGAGAAGTCGGCAGGCCAGAGCCAGCTACCTCAGCCTCACCGCGGGGGCCGGGCCTGAGTCTCTTTTTCACCCCACCGCCCAGAGCCCCAGCCAACCCATGCCAAGACCAGCGCTCCGGCAGGACAGGCAGGGATCCCAGCCGGCGATCCAGGAACTGGAAAAGGAAGGCAAGGAGATCCACCATAGAAAAACAGGCATCCTGTCAGCGCAACCGTCCAACCGAGAGAGGAGGCAGGTAAGGCTCCTGAGTCGTGTTGCCCATAGCCTCGCGCAAACGGGCTGCCACCTCCCGACAGTAGTCGTTGTAAAGGGGCGAGGTGCGAAAGTCTTCTGACCGAGGGTAGGGGGCATCGATGGGGATATCCGCCACTACTCGCCCCGGACGGGCCGCCATGACCACGACGCGGTTGGAGAGGTAGACGGCCTCGTAAATGTTGTGGGTAACAAAGACTACCGTCCACCGCTGCTCCTGCCACAGCTCCAGCAGCTCACTGTTTAATTTGCTGCGGGTGATCTCGTCTAAAGCTCCAAACGGCTCGTCCATGAGCAGCACCTGGGGCTGGGTGACGAGGGCGCGGGCAATGGAAACGCGCATGCGCATCCCCCCTGAGAGCTCGCGGGGAAAACTGCGCTCAAACCCTTGCAAGCCCACCTGGCGCAGCGCCTGCAATACCTTGGGCTCCGCTTTCTCCCTAGGCTCGCCCGCCAACTTCAGGGGCAAGCGCACATTCTCCATCACCGTGGCCCAGGGCAGGAGGGCTGGCTCCTGGAAGACAAAAGCCAACTTGGGTTCCACCGGGCGGCTGGGGAGGTTTTGCTGGCAGTGGCCCCCCCACTCAATAGAGCCACTGGTCAACTGCCCCAGGCCGGCAATTAGCCGGAGCACTGTGCTTTTCCCACAGCCCGAGGGCCCCACCAAGCTGACAAACTGCCCCTCTGGAATGGCTAGGCTCATATCCTGCAAGGCCACCGTGCCGTTGGCATAGACCTTGCTGACGTGGTTGAGAAGAATCATCGGGGCAGGCATGGCTTACTTTTCCCGGCTCAGGGATCGGCGAGGAAGCGCTAAACTAATCGTACTCCTGCCGCCGCCGCAACTTGTTGACATACTCCCCGCCCTGAAGGGCATTCGCGACAGCGGGCCGTAGGCCGGGGATTCTCGTTCTTGGTTCCACG
>NZ_JANSHR010000054.1:0-1069 GCF_047461675.1 Synechococcus sp. R70.1 | reverse complement strand
ACTCGCCCTTACAGGAGACATTCAACTTTATCTTGCGGCTAAAACAGTTGCAGGCCCAGCGAAGGGGCCAAACCGTATTTGTTGGACAAAACCTGCCAGGGGTGACTGAGATCCTGGTGCGCAATTACCGCGTGAATCAGGCAGTCGCCACCGATTTGGCCAGTCGGCTGGAAGAAGTTTTGAACGCCGTTGCTCCCGGTGCCCAATTCGTTGTGGACGAGCGCACCAACTCCATTACGGTGATCGGCAACTCGCGGCAGCAGGACATCGCGGCTGCTCAGATTGCCCAATTGGATGTGCGTCGGCGACAGGTTCTGATTTCCCTGAGAGCAGTTGATATTCGGTTGGACAAAAACGAAAGCTTATCAGTTAACTTGGGAGGGGCATCTGGCAACTTTGCCCTTGGAACTTTGTTGGAAGACGCCGATTTTGGTGGTCAACCGCTCAATCAACCCGAGGGATCCTCGGTAAGCTTTATTGGGCCTGCAGATCCCTCGGGGGCGATTACCGGGATATTTAACACCCTTAACCGGCTGCAGCGGTCTCTAGCCCTGAGGGTAGAGTCTGCATTACGAAACGGAACTGGAAAAATTCTAACTGACCCCAAAATTGTGGTGGCAGAAGGCGGATCCGGCAGAATTAGCATTGCAACCAGCGTTCCCGTTAATGTTGAGGTCATTACAATACCCCAGGGGGAGGGTCAGCCCCCACTTACTACTCAGCGCTTACAGCGACAAGACGCCGGAGTTATCCTAAACGTTTCAGAGGTTAGGATAGATGATAATGGGTTTGTTACTCTGAACATTGAGCCAGAAATTTCCGTCCCTGTCCCTATTCAAAGACTAGAGGGTGGGGACTTTGCAGGAATTCAGCTTTTTAACGTCGAAACAAGGAAGCTACAAGCCTCTCAGCTAAGGCTGAGAGATGGGCAAACTTTTATCATTGCTGGCCTAATTCAAGATAGGGACACCGTTGACGTCCGGAAAGTGCCTTTGCTAGGCGATTTGCCTCTCCTGGGTGCTTTGTTCCGCTCTCAGAGTGTAGATAACGAGCGCAATGAAGTGGTCTT
>NZ_JANSHR010000053.1:0-1074 GCF_047461675.1 Synechococcus sp. R70.1 | reverse complement strand
CACTGACCCTACGGGTACAGTGCGGGGCTCCTGCGATTTCTAGCTGAAGCAGACAGGTACGGTAGTCCGTGAGTTCAGTCCAGAAACAAACGCCAATCTGGGTCTCTGGGAAACATTGACCGAGATCTGCCAAAAGGGCAGGAATGGGGCCTTCTAGGAGTAGAACCCGTTCTTCTAATCCCAACTGAGAAATTTGGGTTTGGATATCTTCTGTGCTGATTGACTTTTCGGATGAGCTCTGTAGGGGATTCCGTAGAATCACTGCTAACTTTTCAGGATAGCGAAGCATTGCCTGCAAAACAGCTGCGGACTCTTCCCAGCCAATCTGGCAGAAGATTTGCTGGCTAGGAAGGCAGGCTAAAGCCCAATCTAGGAGCTGGGTGAGACTCTGAGCTTGCTCCAGTTCTAGGAGAAGATCCTGAGCAAGGTCTTGGCAATCCATGGGGAGGGATCCCTGACGTCTGCTCTAGCTTAATGTACCCGGATCCACCCCCAGTTCTCACAACTTTTAGGCCAGGCGCTCAGCCCTTTGCTGCTCCAGTTCAGCCTTGGCAGGCATCAGTTCCCCAGCGGCAGTGGCCCACAGAATCCAGGTGGCCTCCTACCCTCCCACTTCGCTGGGTACAGCCTCAAAACCTCGCTCGGCATGGGTGGTGGAGATGAGCAAGTCCATCTGGCACCTGTGCCGCCAGCTTTCCATGGGTATGCCATTGTCGTAGGAGAGCTCGTCTTGGGTAGGGGCCATCCAGGCAGGTAAACTGGATTCGGCTCTTGCAGACAGGGATCCATGGGGTTGCTTATAACCTATGCTCGGCTTATCGTTTTCCAGGGCAACAGAGATCCCTTGTTGTTGTGTCCAATCCTAGTAGCCTGTAGGAGCTAGAAGAACCTGCCGCTCAACTTGGGGAGTCGAGAAATGCAAGACATCAAGGCCAATGCTCCGCGAATTCTCCTCAATTGGCCAACTCCGCCAGACTATATCCCGCCCCCGCAGCTTTCAGATCGGCAGGTCAGTCTTTGCCCCAAGAGGAGAGCCAAGGGCTTTGGACTAAACTTTGTCAATCTCTCTAAGGA
>NZ_JANSHR010000052.1:28430-173833 GCF_047461675.1 Synechococcus sp. R70.1 | reverse complement strand
TGCTGCGCCTTACATCCCCACCTTCAAAGGCGGGGCCTTACGGCGCTTTTTGGTAGAAGGAGGGATCCCGTGCCCATCCTGGTCCTCAACGCCGGCTCCAGCAGCCTCAAATCCTCTCTCTTTGCAACCGTTGAGAGTACGGTGGAGACCACCCCCCTTTGGCAGGCGCAGGTGGACTTTGCCTACCAGCCTGGCCAGGCCCTGATTCAAGTCCGACGGCAGGGCGGTCCCTGGGAGCCTTTTCCCGCCCTTTCCTCTCCCTCCGGCATTAGCGGTTTGGCTCCTCTCTTTCAAAGCCTCTGGCAGGGGGGGGGATCCCTGCTGGCAGGGCCGACTGCGATCAAGGCCATTGGCCACCGGGTGGTGCATGGGGGATCCCTCTACCACCAGCCCACCTTGATCACACCCGAGGTGGAACAGGCCATCGAACAGCTAAGCCCCCTGGCCCCAGCTCACAACCCCCCTGCTCTTGAGGGCATTCGCCTCATGCGCCAGCTATTGCCCGGGATCCCGCAGGTGGCGGTCTTCGACACTGCCTTCCATCAGCAGATGCCCCCGCCAGCCGCCCTTTATCCTCTTCCCTACGCCTGGGCCGAGCAAGGGATCCGCCGCTACGGCTTCCACGGCATCAACCACGAGTACTGTGCCCGCCGCGCCGCTGAGATCCTGGGCCGCCCCCTGGAAGAGCTGCAGCTCATTACCTGCCACCTAGGCAATGGCTGTTCCCTGGCAGCCATTCGCGGGGGCCGAAGCGTCGACACCACCATGGGCTATACCCCCCTAGAGGGCTTGATGATGGGATCCCGCTCCGGCTCGGTGGATCCGGGGATTTTGATCCATCAGTTGCGTCGGGGGATGAGTGTGGAGGAGCTAGACCGGATCTTGAACCGGGAATCGGGCCTGAAGGGCGTGTCTGGCCTGAGCGGCGACATGCGAGTTATCCTGGAAGCCATGCAGGCAGGCCATGCCCGTGCCGAGCTGGCCTTTAACCTCTTTATCCACCGCCTGCGCAGCCAGATTGGGGCCATGCTCATGAGCCTGGATCGGCTGGATGCATTGGTCTTCTCCGGCGGCATCGGGGAAAACGCGGCGCCAGTACGGGCAGCGGCCTGCGCCAACCTGGGTTTTTTGGGGATCCAGATCGACCCAGTTCTCAACGCTGGATCCCCGCGCAACTGCGACATCAGCACCCACGACGCGCCAGTGCGGGTCCTAGTCATCTCAGCTCAGGAAGACTGGGCCATTGCCAGTGCCTGCCAAAGGCTCCTGCAAGGGGAATAAGCTGCTTCCAGCCAGGTTTTCTGATGCCCTAAACCTGAACTTCAAGGTAAGGAGAACTTATGCAGCCTGCGCAACGCATGGACAGACAGATCCCCCTGCTGCTCCTGGGTGCTGTTTTGGCAGGGTGCGGGGAGACGACTGGCAGTAGCCCCCTGCCCCCACCGCCTCCCCTACCCCCTCCCTCCCTCACCATTACCGATCTTTCCCCGCGTGCTGTCCCCGTAGGGCAGACCCCCACCTTTGTCATCTCCTTCCGCGTCGAGGCTCCCGCCGGGATCCGCGGATCCAACGCTTTTTTGGCTGCCGTCACCACCCCGCTAGGCAACTTCATCCCCTTGGGGGCTTTCGACGCTTCCCAATTGCCCGGCTGCTTCGTCGGAGCCACCGCCTGTACGGTAACAGGGCTTACCCTAACCCAAAACCGCTTTACCGTCACCCAGACGGGATCCCATCAGCTTACCATCAGCGTTTTCGATCGCCAGGAGCGGCTGGGCAGCGGCAGCTCTACCTTTAACGGCCTGCTCTAAAGCTCAAAAGCGAAATCCAGCCTCTAGCGGTTGCCAGGCAAAACGCCGTGCCTCACCGCTGCGGACATTGACGAGGCTTTACTACTCTGAGGACAATTTCCAGGAGCCATAGAACGGCTTGAAGAAGGCTGAGGGCCGCAAAGCAGGGAACTAGTCCTGGCCAAGCTCCACCAACCGACAGCCCACTCAAGCTCGAGAGAACTTGCCGTCCCAGCAGAAACCTTTGCAGGGCAAGGCCTTGCTGGTCAATGCTAGGCGGCAGTTTGACTTGCTAGCCTGAATGAAGGCTGCTGGCCGGACAGGCGCTAGATTGGCTCACCACCCATGGATACTCGCCTAATCAACATTGGCTTTGGCAACATCGTCGCCGCTGGGCGTGTGATTGCCATTCTTAGTCCCGAGTCAGCTCCCATCAAACGCATCATCAGCGATGCCCGCGAAAGAGGCCAGTTGATCGACGCAACCTACGGTCGCCGCACCCGCGCTGTCATCATCACTGACTCGGGACACGTCATCCTCTCGGCCATTCAGCCGGAAACCGTTGCCAACCGCTTCCTTACTGCCAAAGTCGGGGAGCCGGAGGAACTTGAGTAAAAGCCTCACAGGCAGCTTGCAAGGAGAGGAGTAAGATATCCTAAAGCAAACAAACAACCGTCCAGCCTTCCTCTGTCGATGGCTATGGCCGCCTCTCCTACCGTCCTCCCCTTGCCAGGTTCCCCTGAGGTTGGGCAGACTCAAGGAGCACCCCAATCTCTCACTCCTCGCGGTCGCCTAGTGGTTTTGACGGGGCCCAGTGGAGTGGGCAAAGGAACTTTGGTCAGCCACCTGCGCCAGCGCCACCCTGAGCTGTATCTTTCTGTCTCGGTCACTACCCGTCCCCCTCGTCCCGGTGAACAGGAAGGTGTCAACTACTACTTTCGCACTCGCGAGGAGTTTCTCAGGCTTGTCGAAGCCGGCGAGTTGCTGGAATGGGCGCAGTATGCAGGCAACTTTTACGGCACTCCTCGCCAGATTGTCTTTGAAAAACTCAGCCAGGGACAGGATGTGCTGCTAGAAATTGAGCTGGCTGGAGCCCGCCAAGTGAGAAAACTGTGTCCAGAGGCCATTCGCATTTTCTTGTCCCCTCCTTCTCTGGAAGAGCTTGAACGCCGCATTCGCCAGCGTGGCCAAGATTCCGAAGACAGCATTGAACGTCGCCTGCAGCAGGCCCGCAAGGAATTGGAGGCCAAAGACGAATTCGACTACGTGATTGTTAACGACAACCTAGAGCGAGCTTTGCAGGAGCTAGAAGCTTTACTTTATCCTCCGTCTCTGGGGAAGAACCAGACGTAGTTAAGCCGCCGCAAGCCAAGGTCTACATTCGAAAAGCGCAAGCAGGCCTCAGCCCTAGGAGTGAAGCCGCCAAATCTTTACCCATCCCCTCGCAACGTCCTGCTGTCCTCAAACAGAACCTCGACGAAAACCCAAACTTGGCAGGAGGTACAGCGGTGGCGCTCGGCTTTGACAGGGGCGGCAGGAGAGCTGTATTCCTGCCTTGCCGGGAGTTGCTATCAGGCGGTGCGCCAGTAGGACGTTTGGCTTGGCAAAGCCTGCCTTGGTGCCAGACGGCAGAGAGAGGTTCTGTTGATGCTGGGCAGTTGGTTGTGGATTTTGGCGATGGGCTTTTTTGTCGGCCAGATCGTGGGCCGATTGGGGACGCCGCCGCTGCTGGGGATGATTTTGGTCGGGATCCTGTTGAGGGAGGTCTTGTCTCCGGAGGTGCTGGCAGCAGCCGGGGATCTGCGCCTGGTGGCTGTAGCGATCATCCTCATGAAAGCCGGCCTAGGGCTGGATCGGGAAAAGCTGGCCCAGCAGGGATCCGTGGCGCTGCGGCTAGGGTTTTTGCCGGCAGCCTGTGAGGCGGTGGCGGTGGCGCTCTTAAGCCGCTGGATCCTAGGGCTGGACTGGGAGACGGGGCTGCTTTTGGGGTGTGTGATTGGGGCAGAGTCGCCAGCGGTGATTGTGCCGGGGATGTTGCGCCTCAAAAGCCTGGGCTGGGGCGTGGCCAAAGGGATCCCGGATGCCATTCTCACCGGCAGTGCTCTTTCCGATGTACTGATGCTGCTGGGCTTTAGCTTGTTGCTGAGCCTCTTGGGCCAGGGATCTACAGAAAACGTTCGCCTGTTGGGCTTGGAGCTGTCGCCGCTGCAGTGGCTGCCGTTCCAGGTGGGGATGGAGATCCTGCTGGGCGTGGCCATCGGCTACCTGGCGGCGCGGGTTTTGGTGGCGCTTTTGGTGCAGCAGAACTGGACCCGCAATAGCACGCAGGAGGTGTTGCTGGCAGCCTGCCTGGCGCTGGGCTTGGTGCTGGCGCCGCAGGTGTGGCCCTATTTTTCTGGCTACCTGGCGGTGATGGCCATGGGGTTTTTCCTCATCGAGCTGGATGGGCCGCTGGCGCGGCGGCTGCGGGTCGGCTTCGACGCCCTCTGGACAGTGGCGGAGGTCGTGCTGTTTGTGCTCCTGGGAGCTTCCCTAGATCTGCAGGTGTTGGGATCCCTGATCCTGCCGGGTTTGTTGCTGCTGACCCTGAGCCTGCTGTTGGGTCGGGGCCTGGGTTGGTGGCTTTCTACCCTGGGAAGTAACTGGAACTGGCGGGAGCGGCTCTTTTTGCTGCCGGGTAACATGGCCAAGGCAACGGTGCAGGCAGCCATCGGCGGCATTCCCTTGGCCCAGGGGATCCCTGGCGGGGAGACGATCCTTGCTCTGGCGGCCTTGTCGATTTTGACCACGGCACCCCTGGGGGCTTGGCTAACTCAGGTTTGTGCCCCTCGGCTGTTGGAAAAGGGAGAAGTGGATCCCACCAAGGTGGGCAGCCAGGGCAGGGTTAGCTTTTTGGCAGCAGTGGACACCTCACCTTTAGCCGAGGCGGTGCTGCGCAAAGTGGCCGACTTGGCGCGGCGGGTGGATGGGGAAGTGATCGTGCTCCATGTAACGGACGAGCCGCAGGGGAAAGGAGTAGAGGAGCTGCAGCAGCTTACCCAGCGCTTGTTGGCAGATATTCGCCACCAGTTTTGCTTGGCTTCGGGGCCCCTGGCAGAAACCATCGTAGCCCTAGCTCAAGAGCGGCAGGTAACCGACATAGTCATAGGCAAGCGGGGCCATCGCGGCTGGGAGCAAGTGCTGGTGGGATCCACTTCCCAAGCCGTGTTGGAAACCAGTCCGATTCCAGTCATTCTGGTAGAGCTTACTCGAAGTTCCTAGTTGGCTGGCAGCACCTCCTGAGGGCCAATTTCTGAGCAAAAGCTAGAGCAAGCTCCCGAGAAAGAGAATTCCTACCGATATCCTCTCCAGAAAGTTGTGAGATGGCAGTCGGCAGAAACTCCAAAGGGATTAGGAAATAAGAATCCATCTCTTCCCGGCAAGTGTAAAGCACGCCCTCTGTTTCTGAGTAGGGCAACACCTGGCATCGTTAGGGCCATGAACAAGCATGTCCAAGCAAACTGCGGCTTTTCCTTTAGAGCCGCGCTCAATTGAAATGTTTCTAACGTCAACCCTATCGCCAAGAGACTCAGGCTCTATAAGCGTAGGTTTTTCTTTACCGCCCAGCGACCCTGACAAGCTTATCCAGGATCCAGATCCTCCTTGATTTGTTGCTGCAATTACAATGGTATCCCGGAAGCCGTCACTGTTAAGGTCAGCACGTTTTATGTTTAGAATCTTTGCTACAAGAAAACCTTCCTGAAAAGGGCTGGAACCCCGCCGATATTTGCCGTCTTGAAAGCGAACCTGCTCCATCTCCTCTGAAATAGCTACAAGATACTCAGCGTTTAAGGCTGCTTGTCTGTCTATCTTTGACCTTACTAACGCAATGGCCACTAAGATCAAACAGCCACCCAGAAGACAGCAAACCAACTTGAAAATTGTCCTTTTGCGGGCCATTTCCTTGCTCCTCCAACCTAGATAGGCATTGGGATAGGCTACCCCTACTCCTAATTCAAACCAGACAAGCCAAGAGCTTCAACGCCGTCCTACCCAAAAGACTGAGGATCCGGGAGTCAATTTGCGGGGTGCTCGAGGCAGCTTCTTTTCCGCGAGATTCGGTCATGGTCCTCCCCTTCACGGGAGATACCTGACAATACCCCAAAATCCAACAGAGCGATTACTGCCCCTCACACTCCCCTACCTCAAAAATCCTCTTCCGGAGGGGCCTGGGCTGTCGGTAGGCCGTAGCTCTCAGCAGTGGGCAGGTCGGAGGATCCCTCCAGGGCAGACAGATCTGCCGCTACCTCTTCGGGTGTGGCTAGGATCCCTTCCAAATCCACCAGCCTGCCGCTGAAATGCTCGGCAAAGCGGTGGGCCACCTCCACCAGCTCGTGGGTCAGGTCGTAGAAGGGTGGCCTTGCTGTTTGCGGGGCTGGAGCAGTGTTTTTGAGAGGGGGAGATGGGCTTGAGGGCTCCGCCTGACGGGGATCTGAGGAAGGAGAGCTGTTCCCCAGCTTTGAGGGAGAGAGCGGAGGTTGTGGAGCTTTATCCTGGGCCGAGGCTTGGCCAGCATGCCCCTCACGCGGTCGAGGCGGGCGCTGCACCACTAGCTTTAGCCGCACCGGGTGCTGCAGCAGGTTGTAAAGGGCGGAGCACACCTCGGCTTCTTTGCTGCGCACCTTGTCCACCAGGCCCTTGCTGGGGAAAGCAAGAGTGATCTCCAAGGTCTCTGTCCCGTTGAGGCGGACGAGGGTCTCTTGCTGCAACTGACCAGATCCCAGCAAGGCTCTGGTAGTGGGAGAGAGGCCCTTGAGGAACTCCTCCCAGCGAGGCTGCAGCAGCTTGGCAGGGGAAGCGACAGGCTCCGGATCGCGAACTTTGGGCTCTGGCGTTGGCGGCGGGGAACCCTCAGAAGGGGAAAGGGGGTTCTGGAAGGCTGTTGCGGCAGGCTGAGGGCTCTGTCCTGCTGACGCGAGTGGCTCTTCGAGGGCTGGGGCAGCTTGGGCAACTTTCCCATCGAGGTTCCTCTCAGCAGCAGAGGGGCCGACAACAGCCCCAGGCGAGAGAGGAGGGAATGGATCGGCAGGGGAGAGCGGCTCGCCACCCTTGCTCTCTATTGGCGGCAGCGGGACGGCGCCCTGGCGCAGCTGGCCCAGCAGATCCAGAAGGGCAATTTCTAGCCAAAGCTGGGGTTGTCCGCTCTGGCGAATTTGGGGTTCGCAGTGGCGCAGGTGGCTCTGGGCCGCTAGCAGCATCTCCAGCGAGTAGCAAGGAGCCCGCTGTTGCAAGGCTGCCCAGGTAGGATCCGTTACAGCCGCCAGCTGCCGTTGCTGTGGGGCCGTCTTGGCCAGGAGCAGATCCCGGTAGAAAGCCGCCAGGCTCTGCAGCACCACCAGGGGCTCTTTGCCTCGCTCCAGCAATTGCCGCGTTTGGGCCAGCACCCCCTCTACGTTCTGAGCCAGCAGAGCATCGGTCAAATCCAAAAGCTGCTGTTCCGGGATCCCCCCCACCAAGTCCCACACCGCTTCTGGAGTGATGGATCCCTCTAGCAAACTGAGCTGATCCAATAGCCGTTCAGCATCCCTCAGCCCGCCCTGGGCAAGTTGGGCCACTAGGTGCAAGGCTTCTGGTGTAATGGGGATCCCTTCCTGGGCGGCGATTTTGCCCAGGTGGGCCACCATCTCCTCTAGAGGAATGCGGTGGAAGTCAAACCGCTGACAGCGGGAAACGATGGTGGGCAGAACCCGCTGGGGGTCGGTGGTGGCTAGGACAAACACCACGCGGGGAGGCGGCTCCTCCAGAGTCTTCAGCAACGCATTGAAGGCCGCATTGCTGAGCATGTGGCATTCGTCAACCACATAGACCTTGTAGCGGCTATTTACTGGCGCAAACTGGGCCCGCTCGATCAGCTCGCGGATGTTGTCCACACCGGTGTTGCTGGCCGCGTCGATCTCCACCACATCCAGAGAAGAGCCGGCGGTGATGGCGCGGCACTGGCTGCACACCTGACAGGGATCCGGCGTTGGCCCCTGCTCACAATTTAAGGACTTGGCCAGAATGCGGGCGCTGGAGGTTTTTCCGGTGCCCCGCGGCCCACAGAACAAATAAGCCGGCGCCACCCGCCCCAGCCGAATGGCATTGGCCAAAGTCTGCACGACTGCCCCTTGGCCCACCACCTCGGCAAAGCGCTGCGGGCGGTATTTCAGGTGCAGGGGCTCATAGCTGCCAGCGGCGGCCATTTTCCAAATCTCCAAGTAGGCAGCGCCTCGGCTGCGTCTTGGGGCTTGTGCGGCCGAGATGCTTTCCTATTCTGGCTGCTGAACTCTCAAGAGCAAGGCGGAGAGAGGGCTCCCTGAACCGGCAGAGCTTTTGGCGGCTCTTTGGGATCCCGGCGACCCCGGCCAAGGAGAGGGGGCAGGGGCAACTTCCAGCTTGGCTTATCCAATTGATCCATGCCCTGCAGGCGGTAGCTGAGCTGGTACAGTTCCCGCCTAAGCCGGCGGTTTTCTGCCTGAATGGCGGCGATGCGCTCGCGGATGGGCTGCAGGCGGGCCTGCAACTTGCGCCGATAGAGTTGCGGCAGCTCTTGGAGGATCTGCTCCAACACTTGCTTTTCTTGGTAGAGTTGCTCAATCTCGGCCTCGTAGCTGCGAATCTGTCGGCGTTGCTTTTCTTGGCGCAACTCCAAAAGGTCAATCTGGCTCTGCAACAGGCGGTTACGCTCCTTCAGCGCCTGGATTTCCTGCTCCCGGGCTGCCAAAGCTTGCGCCCACCAGGACTCTGCCCTGCTATCCGGCTTGTTGCCGCCAGTCGTTGCTTGCATTGACTCTCCCTCAACCCACCATCCCCATCCGCTACTCTAGCCGGCCTGCTGGGGCAAGGCCAGGGGTTGCTGGGAAGCCAACGCTTGGTGCACCTGAGCTTCCAGCTCCGCCAGGGATCCAGAATTGTCCAGCACCACGTCAGCCCGACGGACTTTCTCCGCCAAAGGCCACTGGCTGGCCAGGCGAGCTTCGATTTCTGCCGGTGTCAGGAGGGGATCCCGCAAGGCCAGGCGCTGCCGCTGCTGCTCAGGGGTACAGATCACCACCCAGATCTCGCTGGCCCAGTTTTCCATGCCCGCTTCAAAGAGGAGAGGGATCATGAGGCAGAGGGCTGGAGGGACATTCCCTAGAGACCGTTGGCAACTGGGCTGAGCCTCAGCCGCCCCGTGGAACTCGAGAAACTCCCGCAGCCGCGCTTTGACAAACGGGTGGATCTGCGCCTCTAGCCAGGCCCGCTCGGCGGCATCGGCAAAGACAATCCGCCCCAACTTTCGGCGATCCAGCTCTCCCGAGTGATCCTGAATGGCCTGGCCGTAGCGCTGCAGGACCCGCTCGCGGATGGGGGATCCCAGCGCCAAGGCCTGGCGGGCTATTTGATCTGCATCGGCCACTGGGATCCCCTGCCGTTCCAAGATGCGGGCCACCGTGGATTTGCCGGTAGCAATGCCGCCTGTTAGGCCAATAATTCTCATGGAAGTTGAAGAACCCCCTTCAAGGCGAGGCTAGTTGGGCAGAGGGTGAGGAAAAGCAAGGTTTTGCCAGGAGGCTGTACTCAAAGCCTTCCACCAAGGCCCGGCAGGAGGCTTCGATGATGTTGGTGGAAACTCCTACCGTGGCCCAGCGGCGGTGGCCGTCGCTAAACTCCACCAGCACCCGCGTTTTGGCGGAAGTGCCCGCCTGGCCGTCCAGAATCCGCACCTTGTAGTCGGTGAGGTGAATGGCTTCCAGTTGCGGGTAAAACTCCAGCAAGGCCTTGCGCAGCGCCCCATCCAAGGCCGCCACCGGCCCATTGCCTTCGGCTGCTGTCACCCGCGTCTGCCCCTGCACGGCAATCTTCACCGCTGCTAGGGACTGCACCTCCGTTGCCTCGCCGCTGGGATCCCAGTCTCTGCTGCTCCAGTCCGAGCGAGTGGTGGCGCTGACATGGAAGCTAAGCACCTCAAAGGGGTGGGAGCGCTGCCCCAACAGGCCCCGCACCAACAGCTCAAAGCTGGCCTCGGCCGCCTCAAACTGGTAGCCCTGCAGCTCCAGAGTTTTCAGCCGCTCCAAAATCAAGCGCGCCCGGGGATCCGACTTGTCCAGCCGGATCCCAAAGCTAGCCACCTTGCTGAGGATATTGCTCAACCCCGCCTGATCCGAAACGACGATGCGCCGGCAGTTGCCCACCTGCTCCGGGGCAATGTGCTCGTAGGTAAGAGGGTTTTTCTGAACAGCGCTGACATGGATCCCACCCTTGTGGGCAAAGGCGGATCGGCCCACGAAAGGAGCATGGTCGTCCGGGGCCAGGTTGACCACCTCACTGATGGCGCGGGAGATCTCTGTTAGGTGTTGCAGCTTTCCCTCGGGCAGACAGCGGTAGCCTAGCTTGAGTTGTAAGTTGGGGATAACGCTGCACAGGTCGGCGTTGCCACAGCGCTCCCCATAGCCGTTGATGGTGCCCTGCACCATGCGCGCCCCCGCCTGGACTGCCGCTAGAGCATTGGCCACGGCCGTGCCGGAGTCGTTGTGGGTGTGGATCCCCAAAGGCAAATGCCCCAGGTGGTGAGATTCCGCCAAGACGGCTGCCGTGATGGCGGCAATCTCGTGGGGCAGGGATCCGCCGTTGGTATCGCAGAGAACCAGCCACTCCGCCCCGGCCTCTGCTGCTGCCACCAGGGTTTGCAGGGCGTAGTCGGGGTTGTGGCGGTAGGCGTCAAACCAGTGCTCGGCATCGTAGATCACCCGCCGCCCCTGGGAGCGCAGGTAGGTGATGGTGTCGCGGATCATGGCCAGGTTCTCGGCCAAGGTGGTGCCCAGCCCCTCCGTAACATGGAGATCCCAGGACTTGCCAAAGACCGTCACGTAACGGGTGCCCGCTGCCAAGATGGCCTGCAGCAGGGGATCCTCGGCTGCCCGCCGCCCCGGCTTGCGAGTGGAACAAAAGGCCACCAGCTCCGCCTGCTCCAGGGGCTCTTCCCGCATCTGCCAGAAAAATTGCACGTCTTTGGGATTGGCCCCCGGCCAACCGCCTTCGATGAAAGGGATGCCCAGGCGATCCAGCAGCTTGGCAATTTGCACCTTATCTTGCACCGACAGGGACAAGCCCTCCCGCTGCGCCCCGTCCCGCAGCGTCGTGTCGTAGAGGGTGACGGCAACCGGAGAATTGGCGTCAGTCTTCATACCGCATCAGCTTTTTGTAAAAGGCGGTGGTGAAATTCGGCGGCTGACCCCGCTGCACCGCCGCTACCACATCGATGAGGTAGTCCACAAACTCATAGTTGGCTAGGGAGACCTGATAGGTTAGCTCCGGGTCTTGATCGAAAATGACCTGCACCGCTGTTAGATCAGAGGGCAGAGGCGATACAGGCCAACTGGCCAAGAAAGAGACGGGCCTGTCTCCTTCGATGGGCCGCTGCCCTTCTAGGCTGCCCTTTTTGTAGAGACCCACCGCCAGCGGCAGGTACTGCCGGCGGGCGACGGCGTAATAGGGCTGATAGAGGGCCACCTCTGGGGGGCTGGCAGGTTCAAGCTGAAGAGTCATGGGCAGCAGATCCAGAGGAGAGGCAGGGGTCTCTCTGCCATCCAGCCTACCGCCTCAGTGGCCCACTGGCCTAGAGAGATTGCCCGCTTACTGCCTTGCCTTTGAGGCAGAAGCGTTGGAAAGTCAGAAAATTCTAGGAAACAATGGAAGAGGAATATCTGCCCCGCTCTAGCCCAGACCCTACGGACTCCCTAGCCTCATGGACGTACCTCTTGGCTCTGCCACCCCCTTGCTGGAGCTAGACCCCGTCCTACAGTACAAGTTTCAGCAGCTTGTCCAGATCTTCGCCGAAATGGGGCGGGTTGTGGTGGCCTACTCGGGAGGGATCGATAGCAGCCTGGTGGCCAAGCTGGCCTGGGATCACTTGGGGGAGGGGGCTCTGGCCGTTACCGCCGCTTCCCCGGCGCTTTTGCCCGAAGACCTGGAGGAGGCCATCTGGCAAGCCGAATACATCGGCATTCGCCACCAGGTCATTCAGACCCAGGAGCTGCAGGATCCCCGCTATGCTGCCAATCCCCCTAACCGCTGTTACTTCTGCAAAAGTTACTTGCACGACACGCTGCTCCAGCTGGCTAAAACTCAGGGATACGACCACGTGGTCGATGGCCTCAACGCCGACGATCTGGCTGACTACCGGCCAGGGGTGCAAGCAGCTCGGGAGCGTGGTGTGCGATCCCCTTTGGCGGAGGTGGGGATGAGCAAGCTGGAGGTGCGGCAGTTGTCTCGCCACTTGGGTCTGCCCTGGTGGGATAAGCCGGCCCAACCCTGCCTCAGTTCCCGCTTTCCCTACGGCGAGGTCATCACTGCCGAGAAGCTGCGGCGGGTGGGATTGGCTGAGCGCTATCTGCGCAGCTTGGGCTGGCGAGAGGTGCGAGTGCGCTCGGAAAAAGATACTGCCCGCATTGAACTGCCCCCCCACCAGATCCTGGAGTTCGTGCAAAAAACTGACCTGGCAGCGCTGGTTAAAACCCTGCAATCGTTTGGCTATCTCTACGTCAGCCTCGATCTGGAGGGCTACCGTAGCGGCAAGCTCAACCGCGCCCTCAACCCTCCCCAAGCTGGTAGCTTAGGCTGAAGCGTTGCACAGGTTTGGGGAGCATGAAAGGGTTTTGGTGGCTCTGGCTTTGCTTGGGGGTGTTTGGTCTGGCAACGGCTGCTCCTACCTCAGCCCAGGGGGAGAAAGGCCAGGTGGCGGCCGCCCAGGCGGGGGATACGACTGCCCTCGACGCCCTTGCGGATCGCACGTTACGGCTGCGCTCCGACCGTCAAACCTTCGACCAGCGGGCGCAGGTTTTCCTGGCTGAGGGCAATGTGGAGATGCGGCTGGGCCGCTCGGTGCTGCGGGCAGACCGCCTGCGCATTGAGCTGCAGCAGCGACGAGCCGTGGCCGAGGGCAACGTTTCCATTGAGTTGGATCAGCAGCGCATCCAGGGATCCCGGCTGGAGTACGACTTTGAACGGGAGCAGGGCTTTTTGGAAGAGGCTTTTGGGCAGGTGGATATTGGCCAGTTGCAGGCCAGCGGCTCTCCGCTGCCCCTCTCGCCTCAGCGGCTGGTACGCTTTCGCGCTACCCGCATTCGCTTCGATGCCAACAACTGGGAAGGAGAAGAGGTGCGGCTGACCAATGACCCCCTCGATCCGCCGGAGCTGGAGATCCGCAGCCCGCGAGTGACCTCTACCTTGCAGGCGGATGGTTCCAGCCTGTTGATTGCCGAAGCTGGCCAATTGGCTTTCGACCAAGTCTTTTTTCTGCCCCTGCCCCTGCGGCTGCGCTTTGACTCCTTGAACCGCCAGCCTCCGGTCAGCCTGTTCTACGACGATTTCGACCGGAAGGAACTGCGGCGGGGCCTAATCCTGCAGGCCAACATTGAGCTGCTGCAGGAGCCCCATCTCAGCTTGGTGTTTTCCCCGCAGCTCTATCCCCAACGCCTCTGGGGGAGCCTCCAAGGAATCCGCGATGGAGTCGGGCTGCGAGCGGAGTTGCGCTGGCGGCAGCCGCGTGCCCAAACCTTGCTGTTTGCCGAGCTCCGCGGGATCGTCTTTGAGGAATTTGCCCGGCGCTTGCGGGCGCAGGTCGAACACCGCGTTACCACCGGCAACGGCGGCCAAGTCACCTACACCTATGCCTATCGGGAGCGTTTTTTCAGCGGGCGCCTGGGCTTCCAGATTGTGGAGAATCGCTTTGGCGCCAGCTACAGCTCGCCCACCCTTCGCCTTGGCAACACCAGCTTGGATTTCAGCTACCGCATAGCCGCCGACTACCTCGACGCCCTGGGACAACTTGGCAATATCGACACCGATCCCGCTCTGGCCCTGGCCAGAACCACCGAGCGCATCCAGCTTGCTCGGCTGCAACTAGGAGCAACCCTAACTCGCTCTTTTCCCCTCTGGCGGCCCTCCAAGACAACCTCAGATCCGCCGCCCCGCTTTTCCGCTTTGCCCATTGAACAGGGGATCTGGCTCAACACCGGCGTCAGCAGCAGCCAGTCGTTTTACTCCAATGGCCGCGCCCAAAGCTACACTGCTGGCAGTATCGGCCTCGACGCTGTGCTCGGGGCTTTTGTGGCCGATACCTTCGACTACACCAGCCTGAGGGTAACCTACTCCAACGGTTTTTTGGCGGGAGCCTCGCCCTTTTTGTTTGACCGCATCACCACGCGGGAGCAGCTGGTCTTGGGCTTCCTGCAACAGCTGTATGGCCCGCTGCGGGTGGGGGCTGAAACCACCCTGGATTTACAGTCAGGCCAGCAGGTGGACCTTACCTATCGCCTGGGTTACGACCGCCGCACCTACGGCCTTAGCTTGCACTACAACCCGGTGCGCCAGTCAGGGGCTCTGGAGCTACGGGTAGAAGGCCTGAACTGGGATCCCAGCCCACCTCAGCCAAGCTCAGCGACCGGCTCGAGCCTCAATGGGCCCTGATTCCAAAGTGTAATCTCGACTACTAATACCTAAGGGTTTTCTATGGCAATTGCGCCGCTTCGAGAAGGGATCCCTGCCCAAATCCACCCCGCCTCCGAAGGGAGTTTTGGAATCAAACGGTAAGATAAAATACAGAAGTCTTCTAGGACTTATTTTTGTCAATCGGGATCGCCGTATCGCAGACTACTGCAGCGATCCCCAAACGGTGCTAGCCTGGATGACAGGCTGAGCAAGGCAGGCTAGTGAGCTAATTATGCAAACCCTCGATGCGATCCCGGCAAAAAAACAAGCAGAGCGAATAACCTGCAGCTACATCAATGCAACCAGCTCCATTCAAGTGGTTCGCATCACAAATATCGAAAACTGGTACTTTGAGCGGGTGGTATTTCCTGGGCAGCGGTTGCTGTTTGAGGCGCTACCAGGAGCCAAGCTGGAGATCCACACGGGCATGATGGCCAGCTCTACCTTGACAGATATCCTCCCCTGCGAAAAGCTGCGCGTACGAGAAACGGAGCCGGTGACAGTGGTTGCGTAGGTCTCCAAGCCGCAGAGCAGAACCTAGGGCTTTTGGCTTTGCCGCTTCTCCTCTTCTCCTGTGGGGGTAGGGGAAGGGCGAGGCCTGGGCGGCAACGAGATATCCAGGAAACGCGCGCTTAACCGCACCGGGCTGATCTCGCGCCGTTGTGGCGGCCACGAGAGTCCCAGCCAGCGAGCTGTGATCTCCGACAGGCTAGGGAGCGGCGTTGGCGTAGGGGTAGGCATTGGTGGTGGGGTGGGGTAAAGATCTAAGCGCGGCGGGCGGGGGGTGCTGACGCGAAAAGCGTTGGGAGGCGGCTGCGTCAGGGGTACATTCGGATCCCCGCACCCCAACAAGCCTAGCCCACCAGCCAGCAGGAGGAGAGCCAGCCGTGCCGTGTTTCCGTTTAGCAAGGGCTTGAGCATGAGCTAGCAAGATGCCAGAGCGCCGATCCGAGCTTGCAGACCTGCTTCCAGCGCCGAGAGGTGGCGGGCCATGGTTACGTAGCGGTTAGCCGTCAAGTTTTTGGCGACAAACTGCTCCACCAGTTGCTGATCCCGGGCAACCATTTGGTTGAGGTACTGAGCTACGGAGGTTTGCGGATTCTCGATTAAAGCTCTGCACACCTGCAGAGCCATCACCAGTTGGGCCCGCACCTGCAAAAAGAGCGACTGGATATACTTCTGTTCGGCCTCACTGAGTTGGCGAAAATCTTGCCAATAGTGGCCCCCCTCCAGCGATTGTTGCAGCTCTTGCACCCAGCGGTTGTATTCTTTAACCCTGCAGGCGAGATCGCTGGCGAACTCCATGATCTCGGCAGGGCTATTCAGGAGATGGGCCTCTTGCCAGCGCTGACGAATGCGACGCAGGTTTTGCCGCAACTTCAGGAGAGCCCAGAGCAACCCCAGGAAGACCACTCCCAGCAACAGGACGGCCACTGCATAGAGCAGCCAATAACCGGGATCTCGAACTCCCAGGAGGATCACCAAAGCAATCACCAGCAGGCAGAGGGCCAGCATGACCCAAAGCCGCAGTTGTTGCTGTTCAAGACGCAGGTACTCTGCCCTCAGGCCAAAAGCCTCACAGCAGGCCTCCAGATCCGCCTCCATGATCTGGCGAAACTCCTCTGCAGAGATTAGCTCGGCAGTGATCATTAGAAGACCCTCCTGACCGGGGTGACCAGCTCCTCAGGATTTGCCTTGCCAATTGCGCGCCGCTTCCGTACTCTCTGGCAGCGGCTCTAGCACCTCGCTGGCGGGAACCACCATCAACCCATAGCCCCCCTCGCGACAAAAATCGACGATCTCCTGCGTGTCGAAGCGCTCGGCTACGGGCTTGGGCAGCCCCTGCTGAGCCAGCCTCTGGGCATACTTTTTCGCCCCAAAGAGGCTCTCAAAGGCAATGACAATGTCCTGGCCCCCAATTTGGCGGGTGCAGATCCCTTCTTGACCGTTGGCTTGGTACAGCAGCACGATCACTTGGGGGGGCAGCTCTTCCGAGCTCACCCCAAACGGTTCCGTCTCTGCCTGGGATCCGTTGCCCAACAACACATCCCGCGCCTCGTTGAGCCGCGCCAGCCGAGCCTCCAGCAAGGGTCTTTGTCGCTCGTCGTCCAGCTCAAGAAGAGCGGCGCTGAGAGCTTGGTATTCCCGAAACCATTTCCTCCGGATTTCCTGTTCGCTGGCATCTGGCGGTAGATTGAGCACTTGGAAAGCCTCAGTAGTATCCATTGATCTGCTCCGCTAGAGTGTCCCCTCTCGTCGTCTAGACTAGCCGCTCTGGGGATCTCGGGAGGGTAACTTGGGCGTCGACAAAGCGCAGGGGGCAAATCTCGGCAGCCAAGGGTTTTTGCCGAAGAACAGCGGCTTTGAGGCCACGCCACGTTTTTCGGTGGCATCCCTGCTGAGCCCAAAGCATAGACCAGGCTAGCAGAAGCCATGGCACCGCCAGAGAGAGACTCCGCTATCTGCCGACCCCAAGGGATCCGGGAACTAGCTAGTATTGCAACACCTGGGGTGGCCGAGCAAAGTAGGGCTCAATAAGCCCACGCCACCGAATAAAGTTTTCCGATTGCCGGAAGGTAACCAGATGAGCCTCCAGGGATAGTAGATATTGCTGGGGGTGCTCCAGACAGCGCTACAGTTGGTGCTGCCAGTCGGTTTGTTGCAAATAGACAAAAGCTTGGCCGATGGCGGCTTCAAAAGCAGCTTCCAAGTCTGGAGTGACCTCAAGCTGAGCCACCTCCAGAACAGGAGCAGTGTTCATAGGCTACGTGTGCAGGCCACACTCGGTTTTGGCCATACCCTTCCACCGACCAGAGCGGGGATCCGCGCCTGGCTCCACTGGGGCTGTACAGGGCATACAGCCAATGCTGGGGTAGTTGCGGTCGTGGAGAGGGTTGTAGGGGATCCCGTGCTCGAGGATGTACTTCCACACCTGGCCGCTTGTCCAGTCGGCGAGGGGGTTGAGCTTGAGGCGGTTGCGCTTGCTATCCCACTGCACCTTGCCAATGTTGGCGCGGGTAGGAGCCTGTTCCCGACGCATTCCGGTAATCCAGGTGGTGCAGTTGGCCAGAGCGCGGTGCAGGGGCTCCACCTTGCGGAGGTGGCAGCAAAGGTCGGGGTTGGTGCGGTACAGTTCTGGCCCGTATTGCGCCGCCTGCTCTTCCGGTGTCAGCAGAGGCTTAAAGACCTCCAGTTGCAAATGGGGATAGCGAGCCAGCACCTGTTGTTGCAGTTGTAGGGTTTCGGGGAAGTGAAAATCGGTATCCAGGAAAAAGGCGCGCACCTGCGGGCGAATAGCAGTGAGCAAATCAATCAACACCAGGTCTTCTGGGCCAAAGCTGCAGGCAAGTACCAGCCCATCCCCGAACTCAGATACAGCCCAGGCCAGCAAGTCGCTTGCGGAAAGGGGCTCAAAGCGTTCGCTCAGGGCAGCTACCTGGGGCTGATACCGCTTTTGCACCTCCTGGGCTGCCTGTTCCCAGTGGGTAGAGGAAGAAAGGGTTGCACTCATAGGGAGAGACGCCGAGTCCAGCTGCTTTGCCTTCTTAATCTACACTAATTCGGTCGAGCTTTAGGACTTTTATCGAGCTGCAACAGGTAGCAGGGTAGATCGAGCTCCTCTGGCGCGCAGGGGGATCTCTCCCCAGCGATCCCGACGTCTCCCCATCAGGAAACCATGCCAGAGCGGTCTGGGTCCTGGCTCCGGTAGGTGAACCCAGTGGTAGCGCAGGATCCCTCGCCGGGGGTTCAAATCCACCTCGAACAGCCGCAGTGCCGAGACTGGCCCCACCAGGGGAGGGGCTGTCAGGTAGGGGATCCCATCTCGTACATGGACTTTCGGCACATGTAGATGCCCACTCAACACCGCCACCACCCGTCCATGGTCAGCCAAGAGAGCATGGAGGGCGGCAGCTGCCTGCTTCTGGAGCTGGTAGTTGCGGAACACAACTGCATCCATTTGGGTGGGGGAGATGAAAGGCGGCTGGTGGATTAACAAGATTAGCCATTCTTCTGAAACTGCTTGCAGATGTTCGCCCAGCCAATGCAGTTGCGAGGGGCGCAGCACCCCCTGGGGCAGGGGAAAAGGTCCCAGGCTGGCGTCAAGGGCAATGAGGCGAATCCCGGGCAGAGGAGAAAGGCTGTAATCGACATAGCCCGTGGGAGCCGGAAAGAGGGGAAATTGGCTTTGGCACCAGCGGATAAATTGTTCTCGGTCGAAGCGCCCCTTTCTTTGCAGGGTGTCGACATCGTGGTTGCCAAGACTGAGGTAGTAGGGCATCCGCAGCTGGGCAAGAATCTCCCGGAATAGCTCAAAGCTTTCTGGATCCGCCTGATCCACCAAGTCGCCGGTAAACACGACAAAGTCCAGATCCGGCACCTGGTTGAGATGGGCAACGGCTGCTTCCAACTGGCGGCGAGGGGAATCGGACATCCACCACCAGCGGCATGCCGTCTCCGGCATCAGATGAATGTCTGAGACCTGCGCAAAACGAATCCGTTCCGTGGCCATTGCCTAGGTACTTATTCACACCTCACGCCCGCATCATAAGTTAGTAACCTGCCCAGGAGCTATTGACTTTCCTTAACCTCCTTCAGCAGGAGAGGGAAGGTGGCAATGGGCAGGTTGCCGCCACTTGGACAGCCAGGCGTGAGTTTGATTCTCGTTTCAGCCTCGTTGTCCAACAACCGCTAGGGTATAGAGACGCGGATCTTCGAAAAGAAGGAGAAAAACCCATGTCTAGCACCCTTGTTCGCTGCGCCTGTGAGCACTGCAACTGCAGCTTCGAGAGCAGCCAAGGCTATCGCTACGAAGGCCAGCTCTACTGCAGCCAAGCTTGTGCTACTCACGACCATGACCACCCCTCCCCTTGCTGCATAGCCGCCCACTGCTGTCAATAGCCACTCGACAGGGATCCGAACCTAGACCCTTTTTGATACGCTCCTAAGGAGCTCTATCCCTAGCCAGCTTGCATGGAGTACCGCTGGGATCTGCTGCCCACTCCGCCTCAGTTTGACCCAGAGCTGAGCCGGGAATACGGCAAGTACGCGGCCAAGGTGCTAGCCTTGCGCGGGCTGCACAGCCGGGAACAGGTGCGGGCTTTCGTGGATCCCAGCTCCTATTCCCCCACCCCGCCGGAATCCCTGCCGGATCTGGAGCGGGCAGTGCGGCGGCTACTGGAGGCCAGGGAAAAAGGAGAAGCCCTCTGCATTTGGGGGGACTTTGACTGCGATGGCGTCACCAGCACCAGTCTTTTGCTCTCGGCGTTACAACCCTTGGGCTTCCAAGTCCAGTTCACCCTACCGCTGCGCAGCCGCGAGGGACATGGGCTCAATGCCCAGCGGCTCCAGCAGGTGCTGGCTCAGGGTTGCCAAGTACTTCTAACGGTGGACTGCGGCATCGGCAATGCTGCCGAGATTGCCCTGGCCCAAGCCCGAGGGGTGGACGTGATCGTGATGGATCACCACGCCCTGCCAGATCCCTTGCCCCCTGCCTATGCGGTAGTCAACCCTTTGCGCCTGCCCGAGGAACACCCCCTGCGCTTTCTTCCGGGAGTGGGGGTGGCCTACAAGCTGGCGGAGGCCCTCTATCAAGCGCTGGGAATTCCTGGCGTCGAGGAATACCTGGATCTAGTGGCGGTGGGGATCGTGGCCGATGTTGCCGTGTTACAGCGGGAGTGTCGCTACCTGGTACAGCGGGGGTTGCCCGTGCTGGCCAAGACGCAGCGTCCAGGGCTGCGGGCTCTTTTGGATTGGGTGAGCAACGGCTCATCCCCAGGAGCGCTAACAGCTCAGGACATTGCCTTTCGCCTTGCTCCCAGGCTGAACGCCATTGGCCGCTTGGAAGACGCTAGGCTAGCAGTGGAGCTGCTGACCACCTCGGATCCGCAGCGGGCTCAGACGCTGGTGAAGCATTTTGTCGCCCTCAGCGAAGAGTGTCGGCAGCTCACCCAACAGGTGCTACAGGAAGCCAGGCAGCAGGTGGAAAGCCTCGATCTGGCACGAGAGCGAGCCATCGTCTTGGCCAGCAGTGGCTGGAACCCAGGGGTTTTGGGAGTTGCGGCGGCCCGCTTGGCGGAGGAATACCGTTGCCCAACGGTGTTGATTGCCACAGACGAGAGCACAGGGCTGGGCTATGGATCAGGCCGCTCGATTCCAGGGGTAAACCTGCTAGAGGCCCTTGAGGCGGTGCGTCCTCTCCTGCGACGAGGAGGGGGACACCCCATGGCCGCGGGGATCCAACTCGATCTGGCTTGCCTGGCCGCTGTGCAGCTGACATTGCGGAGAGAGCTAGCGGCGCGGGTTAGCCCGGATCAGCAAGCTCGCGCCCTGGCGGTGGAGATTCTCCTCGACTGGACTCTGCTGGCCTCTCAGGGCCGGGATGGGGTGGCGGAGCTAGACGAGGTGTATCGGCAGTTGCAGCTTCTGCAGCCCTTTGGGCACGGCAACCCCAACCCCATCGTAGCCCTGATGAACTTCCGCCCCACTAAATCCACTCTAAGAGCCTCTGGGGATGGCCGCCATCTCAGGTTTGAGCTCAAAGGTAGGGCGGGATCCCGTACCCTCTGGTTTTGGGGAGCTGGCGAAGAGCTGGAACAGTGGCAAAACTGCCCAGCTGTGGACATTGCCCTGCGGTTGGAAGCCGACAGCAAAGAGCCCTGGCGAGGTACAGTGCTGGCGGTGCGTCCCTCTGGCAACTGGCAGGCCCCTGCTGTTTCCGCCCCTCGCCTCCAAATCCAAGACTACCGGCAACGCCCCCTGCCGGATTCTTTGGAGAAAGCCCTCTACTACACTGGGCAACCTCTTCCTCTTAGGCAGCCGTTGCCCCCCTCAGCTAAAACAACTCTTGTACTGGCCTGCTGGCCCTGGTTGCCGGCAGATTTGGCCCAACTACTGCAGCAGGTGCAGCCGCAAACCCTGATCCTGGCTGCTTCTGCCCACTCCTGGGATCGCCTCCCTCAGCAACTTGCCCAACTGCGGGAACTAGGGCAGGCAAAACCCTGGGATCCTGCTACTCTGGCAGCAGCTACTGGCCTGCCCCAGCAGTGGCTAGAAGCCCTGGAGGGACCGGAACAGATCTCCACTGGGCTGCTCAGCCGGATCCGCGAATCCCAGGCCTTCCACCGCTGGCTAGACGAGGCTAGCCCAGCCCAGATTGCCCAACTGTGTCAACGGCTGCTGCAACCGGATCCCGTGCCGCTGGCTTTTTCCCCCGCCTGAGCTAAGGTACCCTTTGAGAACACCTCAGCAGGGCATGCGCTGCCCTACCCTTGTTCCCTGTCCCTGGGGTGCTCGCCGAGGAGGATTAGGCAATTTTGTCGTTGTTCAAGACGCAGCAGTTGACCTGATCCAGGCACACCTTTCCCCACTGCAGCGCCCATCGCACCAAAGCAACCCGGTTTGACGTTCGCGTCTTGCTCAAAATGTTGCTGATGTGGTTATCGACCGTGCGCTTGCTGATTTCCAAGCGCTTTGCAATGTCCTGATTGGTCATGCCAGCCGCAACCAACTCCAGGACCTGCAGTTCCCGTTCCGACAGCAGATCCGCGCAATGGTAGTCTGCGCCCATGCCCAACGCCTGAGGTACGAACTGTAAGGATTACCTAGAGTCATTCTAGGGGATCGCCTCCCCAATGGATAATCCGTGAGTTGAGCTTTTTGGACCCTGTCGACGAAAGGGAAAGGGGCCAGCCGTCTTTTGCTTTACAAGCTTTACAAGGCATCGGGGTGCTGGCGGGGCAATTCCACCAGAACCCACAGCCCACCGGTTTGCGGATGATTGCGCAAGCGGATCGTACCCCCATGGAGTTCCACAATCTGACGCACAATGGCCAAGCCAAGGCCAGTGCCGCCTTTGCTGCGGGCCCGCGCCGCGTCGGTGCGGTAGAAGGGTTGAAAGACCAGCTCAAATTGATCCTCCGGCAGGCCGGGGCCGTGGTCGTACACCTCCAGCCGCACTTGGGATCCCTCCCCGGAGAGGCTCACGTGGATAGGAGAACCAGGCCCGCCATATTTGACGGCATTATCCAAGAGGTTGAGGATGAGGCGATAGAGGCGTTGCTCATCTCCCCAGAGATAGAGGGGGGAGGAGCTGCTTAGGTGCAGTTCCTGGTGGCGGGGCTTGGCTAGCGGTTCTAGACTCTGCCAGGCTTCTCGCACCAAGGCGGCTAGATCTACCCAGCGCCATTGGGAGCGGGATCCGGCCCCCAAGTTGAGAGCGCTCAGTTCCAGCAAGTCTTGCACCAGCTGGCTGAGGCGCAGCGTCTCATTTAGCAGTCGTTCCACCCAAACCGCTTGCGCGGCATCGACTCGGCTTTGCAGAGTTTCCGCCAGGAGACGAATCGAGGTGAGGGGAGTCTTCAGCTCGTGGGCCACGTCCGAGGCCCAGCGATCCCGTTGTTGCGCCAGCAGCGTGGCCTCTAGGCGGTCTTCCAAAAAGATGGCCACATGGGCCTGGGGCAGGGGCAGCCCCCAAGCCCGCAGCGGAACCGGTTTGTCCTCGCCACCGGGAGGGTAGAAGACCCATTCGCGGCTCTGGACGGAAGCGCCAGCTTCCTGGCAGCGGGTGGCTTCGATGAGCTGATCCAACTCGTAGGAGCGCACCCACTCCAGCAAAAGCTTGATGCCCGGCTGCCAGTGGCTAATGCGCAGCAGGCGCTGGGCGGCAGGATTGCACTCTAGCACCACGTTGTTCTCGTCCACCCGCAAATATCCCCAGGGCAGACGCTGGCTGAGATACTGCCAGTCCAGGAGATACTGTCTTTGGCTAGCCTGCTCCAGTTCTTGTTGGCGAAGGTGGCGGCTAAGCCGGCTGAGCATCTGTTCAGGCGGCTGCAGCGGCAGGGCCAGGTGCATCAGGGATCCCAACTCTTGCAGTTGGCGGCTGAAGCGGCGTCGACTCTGCCAGCACAAGATCAGCATGCCGACAAGGCCAATGCTTAACCCAATGAGGATCCCGCCTTCCACTCCCATGAGCCCACCCCCTTTGCCGCCATTGTCGCCCAGGGATGGGGGAGTGAACGGATACGGAGTCCTGCCTCCCTAGCGGCGGTGCACCATCGTCGTGGTGGCCTGGTCGGTGGGCACGAGCAAGACTTCGCTTAGGTTGACGTGGGGGGGACGAGTAACGGCAAATAGCACCACCTCGGCCACATCCATCGCTGTCAAGGGGGTGAGGCCCCGATAGACCGCCGCCGCCCGCTCGCAGTCGCCGCGGAAGCGCACCTGGCTAAACTCGGTTTCCACCAAGCCGGGCTGGATCTCGGTAACGCGAATGGGGGTGCCGAGCAGATCCAGCTTCAGCCCCTCGGAGATGGCCCGCACGGCCGCTTTGGAGGCACAGTAGACGGCGCCGCCAGGGTAGGTCTGCCGACCAGCAATCGAGCCAATGTTGACCACGTGGCCCCGGCCCCGCTCCACCATCCCGGGCAAGACGGCGCGGGTAACATACAGCAAGCCCTTAATGTTGGTATCGATCATCTCCTCCCAATCTTGCACAGCGCCGCTGTAGAGCTTGTCCAAGCCGCGGCTAAGGCCGGCGTTGTTGATCAAAATGTCGATCTCGGCCCAGGCCGGCGGCAAAGACTGCAGCCCCTGCTGCACGGCTGCCCTATCCCGCACATCCAAAGTCAGCAGGTAGGAGGAAGTGCCGTAGGCCTGCTGCAATTCTGTGGCCAGCGCCTGCAGCCGCTCCTGACGGCGGGCTACTAGGATTAGCTTGGCTCCAGAACGGGCAAAAAGCTTGGCACAGGCTGCGCCGATTCCGCTGCTGGCGCCGGTGATGAGCACAATCGCGTTTTCCAGCATAGTCGGCTTGCCCAAAGAGGGGTGCTGGGATCCCTGCCCAACGCCTTGGTTTAACCCCTTCCCTTCTCCGATTGGCTGCCTATCCTCTACTCAGCCCCCCCTTGGGTGATGCGCAGGATCCCATACCCAAGCGCCACGCCCGCCAACGTCAAAACCAGAGAAATTCCCGCAATGGTCAAGATCTCGCTAGCCATGGATTTGCTTTGGATGAAGTGCAGTGTCCTTGTCTTAGGATATCGGATTTTGCTCTTGAACCTTACCAGCAGCGAGGTAGTCTCTCTCGAGCGCAAGAGAGCTACCAAGGTTGCGCTTTGTAAAGTTCACGGTTACCTCAGACTTGCTAAGAGCGGGTTCCCTGCCTCTATAATGAGAAGCAATTTACAAGTCTTTACTGGCCTGGGCTAAGTAAGGCCAAGGACGGTGAAACTTGTCCGCTGGCTCTGAGGTGGCTTGCCACGAGCCCTGTGGCTTCTCGAGAAGTTCCAGGGTTTGAGTTTTTATACCTAGGCCGCGGTCTTGCCTTTAGGAGGCAAAGTTTGTAGCTTCACTAGCGTTCTCATCTTTAACTAAGGAGAAGATCGTCCTATGACCATAGCAGTGGGACGCGTACGCCAGGAGCGAGGATGGTTTGACGTCGTCGACGACTGGCTCAAGCGCGACAGATTTGTCTTCATCGGTTGGTCAGGGCTGCTCATGTTCCCCTGCGCCTACCTGGCCCTGGGCGGCTGGCTGACCGGCACTACCTTCGTAACTTCCTGGTACACCCACGGCCTGGCCAGCTCCTACCTGGAGGGGTGCAACTTTTTGACGGTGGCCGTTTCCACCCCAGCCGATAGCATGGGGCACAGCTTGCTCCTGCTCTGGGGTCCAGAAGCCCAGGGGAACTTCACCCGCTGGTGTCAAATTGGCGGCCTGTGGACCTTTGTGGCCTTCCACGGCGCCCTGGGCTTGGTTGGCTTCATGCTGCGGCAGTTTGAAATTGCCCGTTTGGTGGGGGTGCGGCCCTACAACGCCATTGCCTTCAGCGCGCCAATTGCCGTGTTTGTGAGCGTGTTTTTGATTTACCCCCTGGGACAGAGCAGTTGGTTTTTCGCTCCCAGCTTTGGGGTAGCCGCCATCTTCCGCTTCTTGCTGTTTTTCCAAGGGTTCCACAACTGGACGCTGAACCCCTTCCACATGATGGGAGTAGCTGGCGTTCTGGGTGGAGCGCTGCTGTGTGCTATCCACGGGGCAACGGTGGAGAATACCCTCTACAAGGATGGGGAGGCAGCAAGCACGTTCCGGGCTTTTGAGCCGACGCAGGCGGAAGAGACCTACTCCATGGTGACGGCAAACCGCTACTGGAGCCAGATTTTTGGGATCGCGTTCTCCAACAAGCGGTGGCTGCACTTCTTCATGTTGTTTGTGCCGGTAACCGGATTGTGGATGTCGAGCATTGGGGTAGTGGGGTTGGCGCTGAACCTGCGGGCGTATGAGTTTATCAGTCAGGAGACGCGGGCGGCGGAAGACCCCGAGTTTGAGACGTTCTACACGAAGAACATCCTGCTCAACGAGGGGATCCGGGCCTGGATGGCGCCTCAGGACCAGCCGCATGAGCACTTTGAGTTCCCTGAGGAAGTCCTCCCCCGCGGCAACGCCCTCTAATCTACCCAGTTAGCTGTAATTGAGCGCCTGCCCAAGGGATCCCCTCCTGCGGATCCCAGCGGCTAGGGATCCCAACGGCAGGTGCTTCCACTTAGCCAATCAATCAATTGTCCTGACGATTGGAGGTTGGTCTCTGTGACCTCAACAACAATTGGTTCTGTAGTGGTGCAAGATCGCACCCAGGGCGGGTTTGCCTGGTGGGCTGGGAATGCCCGCTTGATCAATCTCTCCGGTCGGCTTTTGGGTGCCCATGTAGCCCATGCTGGCCTGATGGTCTTCTGGGCGGGAGCGATGCTGCTCTTCGAGGTGGCTCACTTCACGCCCGATCGGCCCATGTACGAACAGGGCCTAATCCTGATGCCCCATGTGGCTACCTTGGGCTGGGGAGTTGGCCCTGGCGGCGAGGTGGTGGACACCTACCCCTACTTTGTGATTGGTGTGCTGCACCTCATTTCCAGTGCCGTGCTGGGGTTTGGGGGTGTTTATCACGCCATTCGCGGCCCGGAAACCCTGGAGCAGTCTTTCCCCTTCTTTGGCTACGACTGGAAAGACAAGAACAAGATGACCACCATCCTGGGAATTCACCTCATCCTCCTGGGGCTGGGGGCTTTCCTGTTGGTGGCCAAGGCTATGTGGTTTGGCGGTGTCTATGACACCTGGGCTCCCGGCGGTGGAGATGTGCGGGTCATTACCAACCCCACCCTCAACCCGGCAGTAATCTTCGGCTATCTGTTTAAGTCTCCTTTTGGAGGCGAGGGCTGGATTATTAGCGTCGACAACATGGAGGATGTGATTGGAGGCCACATCTACATCGGCATCATTTGCATTGCCGGTGGGATCTGGCACATCCTCACCAAGCCCTTTGGCTGGGCTCGCCGCGCCCTTATCTGGTCGGGAGAGGCCTATCTCTCCTACAGCTTGGCGGCGGTTTCGCTCATGAGCTTCATTGCCACCTGCTACATCTGGTTTAACAATACTGTCTACCCCAGTGAGTTCTACGGACCCACGGGACCGGAAGCCTCTCAGGCGCAAGCCCTCACCTTTATCGTGCGCGACCAGCGCTTGGGGGCAAACATCGGCCAAGCCCAAGGGCCCACAGGTCTGGGTAAGTACCTAATGCGCTCTCCCACGGGCGAGATCATCTTTGGGGGCGAGACAATGCGCTTCTGGGATGTGCGGGCGCCCTGGAAAGAGCCGCTGCTGGGGCCCAACGGCTTGGATCTGGACAAGCTGAAAAACGACATTCAGCCCTGGCAAGCTCGCCGGGCGGTGGAGTACATGACCCACGCCCCGTTGGGATCCCTGAACTCGGTGGGAGGTGTGGCTACTGAGATCAACACCGTGAACTTCACCAGCCCGCGCACTTGGCTGGCGGCCCATAACTTCATTCTGGGCTTCCTGTTCTTCGTCGGCCACCTGTGGCACGCCGGTCGCGCCCGTGCTGCTGCTGCCGGCTTTGAGAAAGGAATTAGCCGCGAGGACGAGCCTGTCTATCGGATGAAGCCAATCCGATAAAAAGTGCAGGTCTTTCTAACTAGCACCTTTGGCCCCCAGTGGGGGGCCTTTTTTTGGGATCCCCCTGGTTGGGATTGGCGGGGAAGGCGGCGAGGGTAGAGACTGGGAGAGCTGAAGAGCTGAATCTTCGAAGAAGATGCACAAAGTCCCAGTGACCGTCATCACGGGATTTTTGGGATCCGGCAAGACGACGCTGATCCGTCACCTCCTGCTCAACAGCCGGGGTCGCCGCATCGCTGTTGTGGTCAACGAGTTTGGCGAAGTGGGCATCGATGGCGAGTTGCTGCGAGACTGCCAACTCTGCGAGGGAGAGGTCTCCATTCTGGAGCTGGTCAACGGCTGCCTCTGCTGCACAGTGCAGGAGGAGTTTTTGCCGACCCTGGAGGCGCTGCTGCAACGGCGGGCGGAGCTGGACAACATTGTTATTGAGACATCAGGGTTGGCTTTGCCCAAGCCGCTGGTGCAGGCTTTCCGCTGGCCAACGATTCGCACCGGTGCCACTGTGGATGCGGTGATTGCGGTGGTAGACGGCCAGGCGCTGGCTGCGGGGCAGCTTGTGGGGGATCTGGCGGCCCTGGAGGCCCAGCGGCAGGCAGACGAGAGCCTAGATCACGAGACGCCCATTGAGGAGCTGTTCGAGGATCAGCTAAGCTGTGCCGATCTGGTGTTGCTCACCAAGGTGGATCAGATTGCGCCGGCGGAGCGAGCGCAAGTGGAAAGCTGGCTGCGCCAAAAATTGCGCCCTGAGGTTCAAGTCCTCCCTTGCGAGCGGGGCCAGGTTGCCCCAGAAGTGCTCCTGGGCTTCAACGCAGCCGTGGAAGATCAACTCGAGCGCCGCCCCAGCCACCACGACCACGGGGAGGAGCACGAGCACGAGGCCTTTGAGTCTTTCTGCCTAAGCCTGGAGGGAGGCTATGAGCCGGGATCCCTAGTTGCCCAGTTGCGTCAACTGGCGCAAGAGGAATGCCTCTACCGGGTGAAGGGCTTCGTAGCCGTGCCCCACAAGCCAATGCGCCTGGTGCTGCAGGGGGTGGGAGGGCGATTTGAAACCTACTACGATCGCCCTTGGCGCCCCCAAGAGCCGCGTTTAACCCGCCTGGTGTTCATTGGACAGAGACTTAACCGGGCGCGCATTGCCGCAGAGCTTCAGGCCCTAGCTGCCACCCGCTGATCCCTGGGATCCCTCAAGAGCGGCCTAGAGGTAGGCCTCCAGGAGGGAGGCTACAGTGGGGAAGCGGCAGGGCAAACCCAGGGCTGCTGGCGAAAGGGCGGGATAGACAAAGTGGCGGTGGCGCAGACAATACTCATCCCACTCTGAAAGCCGCACCCCAAACAGAAAAGCCAGGCGGCGGAGGAAGCCGATGGGCAGAGGCAGGCGGAAGTAGATCCGCTTTTTGAGATAGGCGCACACCTGTTCCACGCACTCGTCTAGGGAGAGGGGAGGATTGCCCAACACCCAATCGCCGCCACCGGGCGGATGGGCCACCCAGTAAGCCACCATCTCGGCCACATCGGCAGCGTGGATGAAGTGGAAGCTGGCATCCACCCGCAAAAAGCGGATGAGATCCAGCCAGCGGAGCACATCCTTGAGGCCGGCAGTGATGTGGGAGTAGGGGTGGTAGGGGCTACCGCCAAACAGCAGGGTGGGATAGAGCGTGAGCAGGCGATCCGGCCAGAAGCAGCTTTCCTGCCGCCGCAGTAGCATCTCGTACTTGCTGCGGATGTAGTCGGTTCCGGCCTGGCCAGCAATGGCCAAGGGCTCGAGAGCCTGGTTCAAAAGGCTGGCTGTGGAAAAGTAGATCACCTGCTGACAGCGCTGGGGATCCAGCAGCTGAAAGAGCTCCAAGGTGTGGGTAACATTCACCGCCCAAGCCAGCGAGGGATCCCCCCAAGCCGCTGCCATGTGGATTAACCCATGCATCTGCCGCAGCAAGGCGGCGTGTTCTCTAATGTGCAGGAGATCGCCATGCACCAAGGTAATGGGAGCAGGCAGCCGCTCCAGGGGCAGCCGCAGGCGGCTGGGATTGCGGACAAGGACGTACAGGTGGTAAGCGGGCCGCTCCGGAAACTCGGGATCTCTTTGCTGGGCTAGGCGTTCCAACACATAGTGCCCTAAGCAGCCGCTAGCGCCAGTAAGAAACAGGTTTCGCAAGAGCTCTTCCCAACAAGACTCGGTGAAAAAAGCTTCTGACTAGTGTACCGCTTTAGTCATTCATAGCATGATAGGTGGCCACCGCTGACGGCGATACACGGTTTAAGTAGCGGAAGATCCAGTACTTAAAGAGCGTATCTAGAAAAACTGGAAAAGTGGCAATAAAGCCGTAGATGAAATTGCGGTTTTCGGGCAAACCCAGGTGCTCAGCTAGACTACTTAGCAAGACTTCCCAGCCATGGGGAGAGTGATAGCCAACAAACACATCGGTGAAGAGAATGATGATGAAAGCCTTGGCGCTATCGCTCAGGCCATAGATTAGGCGATCTAGAAAGGACTTAAGAACTTCAATTTCTTCACGCCCGACAAAGACTAGCCAGCCAAATGCCGCCAGGGATAGCAAGTCGGCAAGGATGTTTTTTGGGCCTTCCAAGTTCTTACGGCTGTATTTTTGCAGCAGCTCCTCTGCTTTCAGGGAAAGTTGATCCTCCAACTCTGAGTCCAGCTCTTCTCGAGGTTGGTGACGTAAAGCCCGCTCAAACTCCATTTTTTCCTTGAAAAGCTCAAATTCCGCAACAGCTCTTTCTTGAAGTTCGTGGCTTAAAGCCACAAGGGTAGGCTCCTGAGGCTGCAGCCGATCCACCAACGGCCCAAACAGAAAGTGCTTCGAGAAAATCTGGACAATTAGCGGCAAAATGGCCAGCAGCAACAAAAACCGAACTGCCACCAGTGTGCGCGTGCGTTGGCTGCGGTACTCCTGGAGCAACTCTTCTTCTGCCTGTGAACTTAACTCTCGGCGAATCTGCCTAGCTGTGCGCAAAAGGGAGCGAGGCAGGACGGCTGTTTTAGAAGCAACGGGGGCACTGCCATCCTCAAGAGGGGTCTTGTCAGCCTTGATGGGTTGAGCAGCAGGCTCTGCCTGAGTTGACTCGTCTTGCTCTTGAGGCTGGAGCCGCGTGGCGCTGACCTTGAGTGGAGGGGCAGGGCGCTTGTAGCGGGAGATAACCTGATCGATAAACTCTAGCTTCTCCAAAATGGAAGGATCCCTCTCAGCCCCCTTGCCCTTGGTTGTGGAGGGGCTGCTCTTGGCACTGAGATCCTCGGCGTCGTTGACTTCTGCAGCAACGCGAGGGCCACTGCCATCTAGCTCAGGATCGGGCGGGCGGGAAAAGAGACTGCTGGCTCTAAATTCTGCTAGACTAAGGCTAATCTGCCGCAGGTGCTGGCGCAGTTGGATTTGAAAGTAGTGGCTGGTGTTTTGGCCGTGGCTTCCGTTGCTGCCGATGACTCCTCCCTGGAAGTAGCGGTCTTCAATGGCTTTGATGCGAAGGGCAGCTTGATAGGCCCGATCAAGGGAGCGGAGGGGAGTACTTGAGATCCACTGGCCGAGCCTGGTCAGTACGGATTTCCCCATAGGGCGGTTTTTCTCAGGCCTGACTTTTCAATGGCTAGCTATTGTAACAACTCCCAAGAGGCCAGGCAGGGAACTGCCCTGCAGGAGTTAGGGTTTAGGATCCCTTGAAGTGCTTGAGGGCAAAGCCACAGATCTGCAGCAGCCGCAAGCCGTCGCGCAGATGGTGGATATTGGAGCGGCCATAGGTTCTGGGGAAATAGCGCACTGGAATGTCGAGGATCTTGAGGGTGCGCTTGGCCGCCCCTAGCAACAGGTCGAAATCGCCAAAGGGATCAAAATTCCCCCATTCTTGCCGCAGCTTGGCAATTTGCCAGTAGTCCTCCCGCCAGAGGGCCTTGGTGCCGCAGAGGGTATCTTTGACGCGAATGCCAAGGATGTAGGAAAGAAGAGCAGCAAAAAAGCGGTTGGCCCACTGGTTCAGGCGCGGCATCGCCTCCGGCTTTAGCGGATAAATGAGTCGGCAACCGTTGGCAAAATCACAGCGCCCGGAAGCCACGGCCCGGAAGAACTTGGGGAGGTCTTCCGCCTGAACAGTTAGGTCGGCGTCGAGAATGATCACCACGTCGCCCCTGGCTGCGGCAAACCCCTGGCGCACCGCATCCCCTTTGCCCTTGCCCTCTTGCCGGAGAGCCTGGATGGGACGGATCCCTTGGTATTCGGCCTGAACCCGCTGAATCTCGGCCCAAGTGTCGTCGCTGGAATGCCCCTCTACGAAAAGGATCTCGGTGCGGGATCCCATCTCGGGCAGCTGCTCCACGCAGCGGCGAATGTTGCCAGCTTCGTTGCGAGCTGGAATGATCACGGTGCAAGAGGGCTGTTTCTCAGGGGGGGGATCCCAGTTGGGATCCGGTTGGAGGCGGGCAATCGTGTATTCCGTCAGGCAGAGGGCGTTGATCCCTGGCAAGGGGGCAATCACGCGGTTCACCAGAGTTGAAAGCAGGGGAATTCGCCGCGGCAACAACAACCGCTTGCCCTGCTGGATAACCTCATACCCCGCCAGATGGAGCAAATTGGCCACATCAGCTGCCGAGAGCCAGTTGGCTGCTGGCAGGGGCCTGCGCTGCCTTAGAAGGGTTGCCAAGTTCAGAAGCGGCTCCCAAAGGGGGTTGTGATGGGAAAGAATAAGGCGAGTGCGGCGGGTGCAGAAACAGCGCAACTGCTCAAGAACCTGCTGAATATCCCTCAGGTAGCTGAGAGTATTGACGAGCAAAATGGCGTCAAAAGGCTGGGCCAAGACCGGATCCCGCTTGTCCAACCTCTGGAGATCCTGTAGGCGAAAGTGGAGGTGGGGAAATTGCTGCTGGGCCTGGGCAATGACCTCGGCATCTTGGTCGATCCCCACTCCAACACTGGGCCGCAAAGCGTTGAGCAGAGCCCCTGTACCGCAGCCAATCTCCAGAATGCGCAGACCTGGAGGCAGAAAGAAGCGGAGCAGCCGCTCCAGATCCTCGTAGTAGTAACGGTTCTTCTGCTGCCAGTAGTGAAGAGGGCATCTAGAGGCTGGCAATAGACTTTGGGAAAGCTGATTTTTTGCAAAGCTCAAGGCCTAACCTTTGCCGCCGCTGCTCAAAGGTTTGCCCGCGGTCAAGCCCTTTGCCAAGGCTTTAGCGGCGACGCACCCTGTCCCTATAGCTAACAATCACGATGGCGCCAAAGAGAAGACCCAGCACTACAGCGCCGTACACCAGGCTCCAGAGGAAGCTAGCCAATGAGGGAGTCATAGAAAGGTTTCCTCCTCAGGCAAATAGCCATTTCCACCTGCCCTTCAATTATACCCAGCTTCGTGACCCTGGTTTGCCTCCGTCTCCTAGCGGGGAGACCCTACGGGCTAGCTTGGTATTCCAGGTGTACCTCCTCTAGCGTTTGCCTGGTGCCGGCAAGGGGGTTGTCCGGAGTTAAGAAGAGCAGACAGTGGCATTCTTTTCGCTCCCGCATGGGTACGCAGGGACAGTTCCAATAGCCAGCTTTCACCTCCGCCTCTTTGTCTTCGTAGAAGCGGCAAGGACAGAGCGGGGCGCCCAGTTGCTCTTTGTGCAGAGCTAGACCCTCAATCACCGCTGTCGTAATTGCGGGGTCGGAGCAGAAAAAAGTGCCGGTGCGTTTGGCGTAGGTTTCTGCAAAATGCCGCATCACCTCGAAGGTTCTCTGCGAGGCCTTGTTGTAACCACGACTTTGATTTTCCATACCGATTCCCAGGGGTGTAACCAGTAATCCGGGCTACCTCGCTCTTCGTTGTACAGCAGACTCCTGCTCAACACGAACAAAAACGGCCTTGCTGTTACACAAGGCAACATTTTGAGACAACTTCAACACACTCCCCGGAAAGAGAAGGCCTGCTCTTCAGGGTACTACCAACACTGGGCAAGGGGAGAGGTCGATGACCCGGTGGCTGACGGATTCGTTTTTCCGGCCTTCGGCTAGGCTGATGCCGCGGGATCCCATCACGATTAGGCTAATCTCCAGCTCGTCGGCCACGTCGCAGATGACGAAGGGAACTTTTCCCTCGCGATACTCGCTCTTGACGTTTTGGATCCCAATCTGCTGCAGGCCAGCCTCAGCGTGTTTGAGCAGGTTGTGGATAGTTTGGCGGGCTTGCTCCACCTGCTCTGGGTCTAGCTCTGTACTGTCTAGGACGGAGAGCAGATATACCTGACTCTTGTAACGCTGCGCTATGTCCGCCACCAGCGGCAGGGCATGGCTGGTTTCCCGCGAGTTGTCGATGGGAAAGAGCAGTCTTTCGAACATAGTCGCAGATTCCCCCTCCACCCCACCCGGACTACTCTGCCTATTCTACTTCCGCTTCTCTTGAAACAGGGGCAAGCCGTTAAAGTTTTCCGGAAGCAAAGGGATCTAGGGGCGAAAATCCACTAGTCTATTGGCAATTGGGCTTTGGCCAGAACTGTCTAGCCAATTGCTGAGGTGCAACTGTGGAAACGGCCATCGAGTGGATTACCGCCCATGAGATCCTCGACTCGCGGGGACAACCGACCTTAGAAGCTCTGGTGGGCCTGGCCAATGGAGCAACCGGCTTGGCCCAGGTGCCCAGTGGCGCTTCGACTGGCACTTTTGAGGCTCACGAGCTGCGGGATGGGGATCCCAGGCGCTACAGCGGCAAGGGCGTGTTGAGGGCGGTGGAAAACATTCTTGGCCCCATCCAGTCGGAGCTGCGGGGAGAAGATGCCCTCAACCAAGCCCGCATCGACCAGTTGATGATCGATCTGGATGGCACCCCCAACAAGTCGCAACTGGGAGCCAATGCCATCTTGGCGGTCTCTTTGGCCACGGCTAAGGCGGCTGCCAATGCGGTGGGCCTGCCTTTGTACAGGTACCTGGGCGGACCCTTTGCCAACCTGCTGCCAGTGCCGCTCATGAATGTGCTCAACGGCGGCGCCCACGCCGACAACAACCTCGATATTCAAGAGTTCATGCTCGTGCCCATTGGGGCACCCAGCTTTCGCGAGGCGCTGCGCTATGGGGCGGAGGTGTTTGCGGCGCTAAAGCAAGTGCTGCAACAGAAGGGGCTGTCCACGGGGGTAGGAGATGAGGGGGGATTTGCCCCCAACCTCGACTCCAACGCTGCCGCTTTGGATCTGTTGATAACCGCTATTGAACGAGCGGGCTACAAGCCAGGGGAAGAGGTCGCCTTGGCCCTGGATGTAGCGGCCAATGAACTGCTGGAGGATGGGCAGTACCACTTTGAGGGCAAAGCCCGCAGCGCCGAGCAGATGGTCAATTACTACGAGCAACTGCTAGCCAACTATCCCATCCTTTCCATTGAAGATGGTCTGGCCGAAGAAGATTGGGCTGGCTGGCAGGCCATGACTGCTCAACTGGGATCTCGCGTGCAACTGGTAGGGGACGACCTGTTTGTTACCAACCCAGCTCGGCTGCAGAAAGGCATCGACAGCGGTGTGGCCAACGCCATTTTGATCAAGCTCAACCAGATTGGCACGCTGACAGAAACGGTCTCGACCCTTCAACTGGCCGCTCAGGCGGGCTTTCGCACCATCATCAGCCACCGCTCCGGCGAGACGGAAGACACCACCATTGCCGACCTGGCGGTGGCCGCCCGCGCCGGCCAGATCAAAACCGGATCCCTTTGTCGCAGCGAGCGCATTGCCAAGTACAACCAACTGCTGCGCATCGAAGACGAGCTGGGGGAAGCAGCCGTCTATGCTGGTCGGGTGGGCCTGGGCCCTCGGGCCTTGCCGGCGCGAAGTCGCTAGTCGGTCTGGATCCCCAGCACCTCCACCAAAAAGGCCCAGCGGTCGGCGGTCTCTTCGATAAGCTTGGTGGTGGGCTTGCCGGCTCCGTGGCCGGCTTTGGTGTCGATGCGAATGAGGATGGGCTGGGATCCCCCCTGGGCTGCTTGCAGGGCAGCGGCAAACTTAAAGCTGTGGGCCGGCACCACGCGGTCGTCGTGATCGGCGGTGGTAATTAGGGTGGCGGGATAGGCAGTGCCGGGCTTGAGGTTGTGCAGGGGGGAATAGGCGTAGAGGGCCTTGAACTCCTCTGGGTCCTCCGGGGATCCATACTCCGAGATCCAGGCCCAGCCGATGGTGAACTTGTGAAAGCGCAGCATGTCGAACACCCCCACGGCGGGCAGGGCTGCCGCAAAGAGATCCGGCCTTTGGGTCAGGCAAGCCCCTACCAAGAGGCCGCCGTTGCTGCCACCAGAGATGGCCAATTTGGAGGGGTTGGTGTAGCCATGGGCTATTAGCCACTCAGCCGCGGCGATGAAGTCGTCGAACACCTTTTGCTTGTTGAGCTTGGTGCCCGCCTGGTGCCAGGCTTCCCCGTATTCGCCGCCGCCGCGCAAATTGGGCTGGGCGTAAACCCCTCCCATCTCCAGCCAGGCCACCAGGCCCACCGAAAAGCTGGGAGTCAGGGAGATGCCAAAGCCGCCGTAGCCGTACAGCAGGGTCGGGTGATCCCCTGTCCGAGCCAGGCCACGGCGGTGGACGAGGAACATGGGGATGCGGGTGCCGTCTTTGCTAGGGTAGAACACCTGCTGCACCTCATAGGCTTGGGGATCGAAGTCCACCTGCGGTTGACGGAATAGGGTGCTCCTGCCAGTGGTGAAGTCGTAGCGGTAGATGGTGGGCGGGGTGGTGAAGCTGGTGAAGGTATAGAAGGTTTCGGTGTCATAGCGTTTGCCGCCAAAGCCGCTGGCGGATCCCAGCCCTGGCAAGGGAATTTCCCCCAGGTAGGTGCCGTCTAGAGCAAAGGTCTTGATCTGGGTGTGGGCGTCTTTGAGGTAGAAGGCAACAAACTGGTTGTTGATGAGGCTAACCCCTTGCAGGGTCTCCTCGGCTTCAGGGATCACCTCTTGCACCTGCCCTGGGTTGTCAAGATCAATGGCCACCAGTCGCCGCCGGGGGGCGTCGAGGTCGGTGAGCAGCCAAAAGCGGGAGCCGTCGTTGCCGACAAAGCTGTACTCGGCCTCGAACTCGCGGATAAGCTCCACCACCGGCAAGTTGGGATCCCGCAGGTCTTTGTAGAAGAGGAGGTTTTTGGGATCCGTGCCCCGCCAGACGGAGATGATGAGGTAGTTGCCATCTTCGGTAACCCCGCCGGCAAAGCCCCACTCTTTTTGGTCAGGGCGGTGGTAGATTAAGAGATCTTCCGACTGGGGAGTGCCCAGGCGGTGGTAGTAGAGCTTTTGGAAGTAGTTGGCGCTTTCGTATTCCCTGCCAGGGGGCGGCTCGTCGTAGCGGCTGTAGAAAAACCCCTGTCCGTCCGGCGTCCAGCTGGCCCCAGAGAACTTAATCCAGCGCAAGTGATCCGGCAGGTCTTCTCCCGTTTCAATATCGCGCACCTTCCACTCTTGCCAGTCGGAGCCGGAGCGGGAGAGGCCATAGGCCAAGTAGCGCCCATCGCGGCTGATGGCAATGCCCGAAAGGGCCACGGTGCCATCTTCGGAAAGGGTGTTGGGATCTAGCAAAACCCGGGCCTCGGCCTCCAGGCTCTCTTGGGTATAGAGAACGCTCTGGTTTTGCAGGCCGTCGTTTTTGAAGTAGAAGTAGCGGCCCCCTTCTTTGAAAGGCTGGCTGTATTTTTCGTAGTTCCAGAGCTGGGTTAGGCGCTCCAGGAGCCGCTGCCGCGCCGGGATCCGCTGCAAGTAGTCAAAGGTAAGCTGGTTTTGCGCCTCGATCCAGGCCCGCGTCCGCTCAGAGTCCAGATCCTCCAGCCAGCGATAGGGATCCGGCACTGGCTGGCCATGGTAGATGTCGACAACGGTGGGATCCGGATGGCTAGGAGGGTAGTTGAGCATAGAGACGGAGAGCAAGAGGCCAATTCCACTATGGCAGAAGCCTAAAACCGCCGGGGGGCAAGCCTCGCTATAGTAGAAGCCGAGTTGTGCAGACAGGTTTTGTGCTTCCGCGTTCCCCGGTTGGACGGATTGGCGCCTATCCCTTGGGCGAGGGCCGCTATCGCTTCTCGGTTTGGGCGCCTTTGGTTGAGCGAGTCGAGCTAAAGCTGACTAGCCCCGTCCGACGGCTCATCCCTCTGACCCAAGATGAGCAGGGCTACTGGCAGGGGGAGGTGGAGGGGATCCCGCCTGGGCCGGTGGACTACCTCTACCGCCTGCACACCGCAGCGGGGGTGGTGGAGCGGCCAGATCCTGCTTCCCGCTGCCAGCCCTACGGCGTCCATGGCCCCTCGCGGGTGGTGGATCCCCACTTTGACTGGCAGGATCAGGGGTGGAAGGGGATCCCTCTCTCCCAGTGGATCCTCTACGAGCTGCACGTGGGCACCTTTACCCCGGAGGGCACTTTTGCCGCCATCATTCCTCGCCTGCCGCAACTTGTGGAGCTGGGGGTCAACGTATTGGAGCTGATGCCGGTAGCCCAGTTTCCAGGGGAGCGCAACTGGGGCTATGACGGCGTCTATCCCTATGCCGTGCAGACTAGCTATGGGGGAGCAGCGGGCCTGAAAGCGTTGGTGAACGCCTGCCATCAGCAGGGCCTGGCTGTCGTCTTGGATGTGGTCTACAACCACCTGGGTCCGGAGGGGAACTACTTGGGGGATTTCGGCCCCTACTTTGCCGACAAGTACCGTACGCCGTGGGGGAAGGCCATGAACTTCGACGGCCCCTATTCGGACGGGGTGCGGGAGTTTTTCCTGCAAAACGCCGAGTACTGGCTGGAGGAGTTTCACCTGGATGGCCTGCGGCTGGACGCGGTGCATGCCATCTACGACTTCAGCGCCTACCCTTTTTTGCAGGAATTGGCGGAGCGGGTGGATGCCCTAGAAGCGCGCACGGGCTGGCCCAGGGTGCTTGTAGCTGAAAGCGACCTCAACGACGTCCGCCTCATCACCCCCCGCAAGCAAGGGGGCTACGGGCTAGACGCCCAGTGGTGCGACGACTTTCATCACTCGGTTCACACCCTGCTTACTGGGGAAAAGACAGGCTACTACCAAGACTTCGGCCAATTGGAGCACCTGGCCAAGGCCTACCGGGAGAGCTACGTCTACTCCGGCCAGTACTCCCGCTACCGACTCCGCCGCCACGGCAATTCCGCCGTCAGCAGGCCAGGATCCCAGTTTGTCATCTGCATTCAAAACCACGACCAGGTGGGCAACCGCATGTTGGGGGAGCGCCTCAGCCAGCTCACCTCCTTTGCGGGCCTGAAGTTGGCCGCCGCTGCCCTGCTGCTAGCTCCCATGTTGCCGCTGCTGTTTATGGGGGAAGAGTATGGGGAGGTGGCCCCCTTTCTCTACTTCATCAGCCACGGGGATCCCAACCTGGTGAAAGCGGTGCGCCAGGGACGCCGCCGCGAGTTCAGCGCCTTTGCCTGGCAGGGCGAGCCCCCGGATCCCCAGGCAGAGGAGACCTTCTTGCGCTCCAAGCTGAACTGGGAGTTGAAGGAGGCCGGTCACCACCAGGTTCTCTGGAAGTGGTACCAGACCCTGATCCGGCTGCGCAAAACCCAACCGGCCCTCCAGCACCTAGAGCGGGAGGGGGTGGAAGTGGAGCTGTTTTCCGGCTCTGGCCTGGCCCTGCACCGCCGCCAGGGATCCCAGTCTTTGCTTGCCCTTTTCAATTTCAGCCCCGATCAGCCGGCCACCTACACCGATTGGCGCGGCAGTTGGGAGAAGCTTTTGGACAGCCACGAGGCGCAGTGGCTGGGCCCTGGATCCTCCCTGCCGGCAAAAAGCCAAGGGGATCCCGTTGAAGTGCCACCCTATGGGGTGGTGGTGTACAGCCAGAATAGGTAATCCCGACCGCAGCCGTAGCGCCAGGCCTCTCGCCGCCGTTTCCAGAAGTAGTCCTTTGGATCCACTTCCAGGCGGTCGGCTAGCCTTTGCAAGAGCTCGTAGAGGCCAAGGGCGGCAAAGTGCCCCACCCAGTCCAGCAGCTCCGGCAGCCCCAGCCGAGGCAGGAGCGCGGCCACCAGTGCCGGATCTCGGCTCATCACCCCCCACAGGGCCTGGGCCAAGCCGCCAAGCTGCACCACATCCTGCAAAAAGGGCTGCACCACCTGGGGTCCGGCGGCAACCATGGCTTCAAATACCCTGCTCAACAGGCGGTTAATGCTATGGGGATCCCAGTTTTCCTCTCCCAAAGGAGGGATCATTGCTTTTTGAAACAGCCAAGTTACCGCCAAATTGGGCTGGTAGGGCTGCAGCAGGGCCAAGGCCGGCCGATCCAACTGCCGCTGGGCTAGAGCCTCGTGGATCCCCTGTTGCAGACGATCCAGATGGCGCAACATTGCCCCAAAGCCGCCAAAGCTCAAAGGCGACTGGCTGCCGCTACTGTCTCCTACTGCCAGGAGGCGATCCCAGGGCAGTTGCAGGGGGCTGCGCCGGTAGGCGGGGAAAACGCCACACAGCTTGCGCACCCAGCGGATTTGCTCCAGCTCAACCCCCTGGTAGGCAGGCAGTAGCCGGCAGTAGTCTTCCCAGAGCCTCTTTAGACTCGGTCGGCGGGGATCCCGGTCGCAGTAGGTAAACAGATAGGTGGTGCGGCCCTCGCGGGCAGGGAAGGCCTCCCAGAAGGGCTGGTAGCCGTTCTGGGCTGGGGTAAAGCTGTAGAACAGATCCCCCGTGGGTTGCTCCGGCAGACCCTGGGCACAGGATCCCACCACCAGACAGACGCTGTCCGGCGGCTGCCCTTGGCGAGCCTGGGCCACGATGGGGGAGCGGTGCCCCATGGCATCCACCAGGAGCTGGGCGCTGAGCTGGCCGGTGGTGGTCTGGATGCGGATCCCGTCGGGGTGGATTGTGGCGCCAAGAAAGCCAGTTTGCTCCTGCAACTGCCCTCCCCAGTCTAGGAAGTGCTGCTTGAGGAACTCCAGCAAGCTGACTGGATCCACGCCTACATTGAGCACCCCTTCCACCCACCAGGTAGGGCCCTCCCCAAAGCCAATGCGCCCTCGGGGGTAGTGGGTCACCTGCACCGCCTCCCATTCGGTTGGGGTGAGCAGCTCCAGCTCCAACAGCACTTGTAGCTCCCGCCGGGAGGTGTTCCACTCCTGCTCCCGCCCCCGCAGGATGCCGCGCTCAATTAGGATCACCCGCCAGCCCCGCTTGGCCAAGGCCGCTCCCAAGAGAAGCCCCAGGGTGCCGCCGGCAATTACCACATCGGCATCGGGGCTGCCCAGACCCTCAGAACAGCAGTGAACCACCGCCGGGGGCAGCACCGTTGGTTTCTGCCGCAGGGATCCCCACCAGGCCTCCAAGGCAGGCAGAGTTTCAGGTGGGGAGACGAGTTCAGCCATGGCGGGAAGGACTAGGCTAGACCAAGCCGCGGCTGCGGAGGCGACGGTAGATCAAAACCAGCGTATCCGCCTCGCCCACGTTGCCCGGAAACAGCACTACCGGCAAGTTGGGAAAGCGGGGATGGTCTGCTGGCGTGAGCACCATGGAGATCCCTGGGTAGATCTGCCCCAGCAGCCGCACCGCTGGCAGGTTGAGGCCAACGCTGAGGATGTTGTTGGAGGTAATGCCGCCCTTGCTGATGAGATAGCCGATCCCTTCCGGCAGCCCCTGCACAATGGCCATCAACAGGCGGGAAACTCTCTGCCCAAAGGCCAGCCGTGCCTCCGGGTTGGCGCCGTCAAACCCCACTTCTTCCCGGCTGGTGTAGACCACCGGCGTCAGGCCCTGCCCGTAGGCGCGGTGGACTTGCTCCAGGATTGCCGGCAGCAGCTCGGCTTCCTTCCCCGGCTCCAAGAGCCGCCTTACCTCCACCTCGATGCCCTGGATCCCTGGCTCCTGGAGCAGGCGGGCCAACTGCTGGCTGGTCTTTTGGACATGGGATCCCACGATCACCACCCCTGACCGGTCAGAGCGGACAAACTGCCCCATCTCTTCTGGCGGAACCGGCTGCGGCGGCAACTGGGCCAAAGCCGTCAAGAGGCTGGCGGCGCTGCGAAACAAAAAGCGCTTCCCCTGCTCTATGGCCGCCCAGACATCCTGGGCAAAACGATCCAGATCTGCCTGGGTTTCTCCATCCACCACACAGCAGACATTCCCCCCTAGGCCTAAAAGCTGCTCCAGACAGCCAGCGCGAATCTGCTCTAGAGTCAATCGCACCACCTGCTCGGCCCGGATCCGCCCCTGGGTCTTTTCCTGCACATACTCGGGCAAATAGCTGTGGTGGTAGCCAAACACCGCATCGCGGGCAAACTCCGTCTCATGGACTGGCACCCAGCGGCCCTCCACCCGTAGATAATGGACACTGTTGCGGGTGATGCGTCCTCCTTCAAAAAAGGCTGGCACCAGGAAGTGGGCATCAAAAGGCCCCAGCTCCGCCGCCATCACATCCGTCTCCAAGGGATAGTGCCCGCGCAGCGTCGAGTCGGAGCGGCTGATAAAAAGGGCCCGCTCCCACCCCAGCTCTCCCATGGCCTGCTTCAGGGCCCGGCAGACCGACCGCGTCACCTCGGCAGCCTCCGCCGCTGGCAGGGATCGCGTGTTGGTGAGGATAAAGCGAATTGGCGAGCTATCCTGCAACCCCAACTTGAGCGTTTCCAGATCCCAGCGGGTCAGCAGCAGGCAGCTATGGACAGTCTGGGATCCGGTAGGGTCATCGTCCAAAACGACAATGGGGAGACGGCTCATCCCTGTCCTCCAGCGCGGAGAGTGGGAGCCAGTTTTCCACTGCTCAAGAAAAGTTTGCCATGATTAAAATGAAATTTACAGGAAATGAAATTTACAGGCTCTGGAAGCTGCAAACGACAGCAGCTATTCCCAGGGAGAAAGCCATGGAGCAAGCTGAGCTGCAACTTCAGATCAAGCGGATTCAGCAGGATGTGCTGCGCATGGGGGCGCTGGCGGAAAAATCGCTAGTCTTGGCTCAGCAAGCTCTCTTTGAACAGAACTTAGCTGCCGCCGAACAGGCCATCGACCAAGACAAGCAAATCGACCGCTTCTATCGTCAAATCGAGAAAGACTGTATTGACCTCATCGCCTTGCGCTCGCCAGTGGCGCGGGATCTGCGCTGGATCAGCACCTTGATGCAGCTGGTTCGGGATCTGGAGCGAATTGGCGACTACGCCAAAGACTTGGCTGAGGTGGCTTTGCGCCTGGCTCTCTACCCCCCGCCGCCCCAGCTGGGGCGCATTCGCGTGATGATGCGGCGCTGCCAGAAAATGCTCAGCCATAGTCTTGCGGCCCTGACGGAATTGGATGCCGAGCTGGGCCGACAACTCAAGCGGGAGGACGACGCCGTTGATGAAGATTACACCAACCTTTACAATACGTTGGCGCAGCAGTCTGACGTCAAGGGATCCATCGAGCCTATCCTATTGATGTTGCTGGCTATTCGCTACCTGGAGCGGCTAGCTGACCACAGCACCAACATTGGCCAGCGGGTGGCGTTCATCGTCACGGGCCACCGCGACTAGCTTCAAGGCGTTGAGTTTGCAGGTTCTGCTCCTCTCTGCTTCCCTGCAATGGACTTCTCTCGGATTTTTCATCATTTTCTCTCCCAACCTGCCGAGCAATGGAGCGATAGAGAGACGCTGCTAGCCCTTGTGCCAACTTCTGATCCCGAAGCAGTGGCAATGCTGGACATTGCCCTCGATGGACTAGTGCGGGCGGGGTTTCTTGAACGAGCGGGGGATCCGCCTCGCTACCGGCGTAAGCCGGATGAATCCTTGGTCGTGGGGCGGTTGCGCTGCTCCAACAAGGGCTTTTGCTTTGCCGTTCGGGATGAACCGGGGGCAGAGGATGTGTACATCCACGGCAGCAACCTCAATGGCGCTTGGAATGGCGACCAAGTGATAGCCCGGATTACCAAAGAAGGCAATCGCCGCCGCAGCCCCGAGGGAGAGGTGGTGGCTGTAGTGGAGCGAGCCAACCCTACGCTGGTGGGCCGTCTCAAGCAGACGGAGGAAGGCTTTCGGGTAGTGCCCCTGGATGACCGGCTGCCGTTTGAGCTCGTCTTGAGCGAGCCGGATCCCTCCTCCCCAGCGCCTGTTTCTGAGCTGGCTGAGGGTCGGCTGGCCTATGTAGAGGTGAAGCGCTACCCCCTTGGCAACCTGCCGCCGGTGGGCAGCATCCGCAAGATTTTGGGCCATGGTCCCGAGGCTTCTATCGACGTGGATCTGGTCTGCTGTAAGTACGACCTGCCCCAGGAGTTTCCCCCGGCGGTGTTGGAAGCGGCAGCAGCCTTGCCCAAAAAGCTAAGCCGCCCTGACCAAAAGGGCCGTCTGGATCTACGGGATTGGTTTTGCATCACCCTAGAACCGCTGGACTTGCAGCACCCCCACGGCCTCGAGCCCAATGTGGCCGTCTCCCTCCAGCGGCAAGAAGAGGGCCACTGGCTGCTAGGGGTGCACATTGCCGACGTGGCCCACTGGCTGGATCCGGATCACCCGCTGGAGCAGGAGGCGCAGCGGCGCACCGCCACGGTTTACCTGGATAGCGTGGTGCTGCCCCTTTTCCCGCCGGAAGTGCATAGCCGCCTGGCTCTCTTGCCGCAGCAGGAGCGCCTGGCCTATTCGCTGCTAATCACCATTGACGCCGAGGGGGTGGTGCGGAACTTCGAGATCCACCCCAGCCTGGTGCGGTCACGGGCCCACCTCTCCTACGGCCAGGTGCAGGCGCTTTTGGCCACTGCTGCGGATCTTGGCCCCGAGGAGGAGGTGCCAGAATTGATGGCCCTGCTGCAAAACCTGCTCCGTCTTAGCCAAATCCTGCGGGTCAAGCGCCACCAAGCCGGCGGGTTCGACCTGCCGCTTTTGGACCTGCTCACCCCCTACTCTGCCGACGAGAGCGGCTACGGGCCCCTCCTGATTAGCGATCGCCTTGGCGCCCACGCCCTGATGACCGAAATTCTTCTGCTGGCCAACCAAGTTCTGGGCCACCACCTGCGCCGGCTGGGGATCCCCTCTTTGGCCCGCGTGCAGAAGCCCCCCACCGCCGAGGCCCTGCAGAACTTCCTGCGCCTGGCCAACGCCATGAAGCTGGATCTGAACTTGCAGGAGCCGGAGACGGTAACGCTGGCCGATTGGCAGCGGATCTGTGCCCGCATCACTGCCCCCGATGTGTTGGCCGCGGGGACTAGCCCAGCCTTGGTGGCCCAGTTGGTGGCTACTCTGCCCCCCGTCGAGTATTGCCTGCAGCCTCTGCAGGAGCCGCTTGGACATTTTGGCCTGGGTCTCAAAGAGCCCTATGCCTCTTTTACTGCCCCTTTGCGCCGCTATGCCGATTTGCTCAACTTGCGGGCTCTGGGTCTGGCTCTAAGCAAAGGGCGCAATCGGCGTAGCCCTCGCTCCAAAACCGTGGTGGATCTGCACAGCCCCAGCGGCTACGACCAACTTGATTGGCAGGTGCTGCCGCCAAAAGTGCAGGAGGAGTGGCAGGCCTTTCTCCAAGCGCAACTGCCCAAAATCCAGGCGGGGTATCAGCTCCACCAACAGGCAGAGCGGGAGCTGATGGGCTTGAAGCGGTGCGAGTTTATGCAAAAACACCTCGGGGAGACGTTCCCCGGCCTGATCGTCGGCGTCCAGAGCTACGGCTTTTTCGTGCTAGTAGACCCCATTTTGGCAGAAGGGCTGGTGCGGGTGAGCACCTTGAAAAACGATTGGTACGAATACCGCAAACAAGCCCTGGTGGGGCGAAAAACCCGGCGCCAGTTCCGCCTTGGGGACCGGGTGGAGGTGCAGGTCAAGAACGTGGATTACTACCGCCAACAGATTGACCTGGCGGTGATTGGCGAGGGACGGCCCTGCGAAGAGGAGGAATGAGGCGGGGATCCCTCCCCCGAGGGACGGTTGTTACGAACTCCAACTTTGGCCCAATGGGCGATATCTGGATTGAGAGAACACCTTGCGAACTCCTATGCAGCCCACCAATCCCAACCAATTTACCGAGAAAGCCTGGAGCGCCCTGGTTCAATCCCAGGATGTAGCCCGACGCCACCAACAGCAGCAGTTGGAAACTGAGCACCTGCTTATCTCGCTTTTGGACCAAGAGGGCGGCCTTGCGCCGACCATTCTACAGCGGGCTGGCATTGAGCCAAGGCGGGTGCGGGATCGCGTCGAGGCTTTCATCAACCAGCAGCCAAAATTGGCGCGGGTGGATCAGCTCTACCTGGGCCGCGGCCTGGAGACCACCCTGGATCGGGCCGAGGAGTTTCGCAAAGAGTATGGCGATGATTTCATCTCGGTGGAGCACCTGCTCCTAGGAGCCCTAGACGACGAGCGGGTGGGCAAGCGGGTTCTAGCACCCCTGGGCTTGACGGTCGAGCGCCTTAAACCTGTCATTCAGCAAGTGCGAGGCAAGCAGCGGGTTACCGACAAAAACCCGGAGGCCCGCTACGAAGCCCTGGAGCGCTATGGCCGCGACCTTACCAAGGCTGCTCGCGAAGGGAAGCTGGATCCGGTCATTGGGCGGGACGAGGAGATCCGCCGGGTCATTCAGGTGCTCTCCCGCCGCACCAAAAACAACCCCGTGCTCATCGGCGAGCCGGGCGTGGGCAAAACCGCCATTGTCGAGGGCCTGGCCCAGCGCATCAACCGGGGAGATGTGCCGGAGTCGTTGAAAAACCGGCGGGTCATTGCCTTGGACATGGGATCCCTGATTGCTGGGGCCAAGTACCGCGGCGAATTTGAAGATCGCCTCAAGGCCGTGCTGAAGGAGGTTACCGAATCGGAGGGCCAGATCATCCTCTTCATTGACGAGCTGCACACGGTGGTAGGGGCAGGGGCCGCCGAGGGAGCCATGGATGCTGGCAACCTGCTCAAGCCCATGCTGGCCCGCGGTGAGTTGCGCTGCATTGGCGCCACCACCCTGGATGAGTACCGCAAGTACATTGAAAAAGACGCTGCCCTGGAGCGCCGCTTCCAGCCGGTGTATGTGGATCAGCCCTCCGTGGAAGACACCATCTCCATCCTGCGCGGCCTCAAGGAGCGCTACGAGCTGCACCACGGAGTAAAAATCAGCGATTCGGCCCTGGTGGCAGCGGCGGTTCTCTCCAACCGCTACATTTCCGAGCGCTTTTTGCCTGACAAGGCCATTGACCTAGTGGATGAGGCAGCGGCCAAGCTCAAGATGGAGATTACCTCCAAGCCCGTCGAGCTAGACGAGATTGACCGGCGCATCATGCAACTGCAGATGGAGGAGCTCTCCCTCAAGAAAGAAGATGACCCCGCCTCCAAGGAGCGCTTGGGCAAAATTGAGCAGGAGCTAGCCAACTTGATGGAGCGGCAGCGGGAGCTGAGCGCCCGTTGGCAAATGGAAAAAGAGGCCATCGAGCGCCTGCAAAACCTCAAGGCCGAACGGGACGCTGTCAAGCTGCAGATTGAGCAAGCCGAGCAGAAGTACGACCTCAATCGGGCTGCCGAGCTCAAATACGGCAAGCTGATGGAGCTGGAGCGCCAAATCCAAGAACAGGAGGCCTACCTGGCCAAGCTGCAGGCCAACGGCGAGCCCTTGCTGCGGGAACAGGTGACGCCCGAAGACATTGCCGAGATTGTTTCCCGCTGGACCGGGATCCCGGTCACTAGCCTAATGGAGTCGGAAAAGCAAAAGCTGCTGCGCCTAGAAGCCCATTTGCACCAGCGGGTGGTGGGCCAAGACGAGGCGGTAGCAGCAGTAGCGGCAGCCATCCGGCGGGCCCGAGCCGGCCTCAAGGATCCCAATCGGCCCATTGGCTCGTTCCTGTTCATGGGCCCCACTGGCGTCGGCAAAACCGAGCTGGCCCGCGCCTTGGCGGAGTTCCTCTTCGACAGCTCCGAGGCAATGGTGCGCCTCGACATGTCGGAGTATATGGAGAAACACTCGGTCTCCCGCCTCATCGGTGCTCCGCCGGGCTATGTGGGCTACGAAGAAGGCGGGCAGCTTTCCGAAGCGGTGCGGCGCCGCCCCTACTCGGTGGTGCTCTTTGACGAGGTGGAAAAAGCCCATCCCGATGTTTTCAACATCCTGCTGCAGGTGCTTGATGATGGCCGCATCACCGACTCCCAGGGCAGGACGGTGGACTTCAAAAACACCATCATCATCATGACCAGTAACATTGGCAGCGAGCTCATCCTAGAAATCGGGGGCGACGAAAGCCGCTATGAGGAGATGAAAAGCCAGGTGCTGACTCTGTTGCGGCAGCACTTCCGGCCGGAGTTCCTCAACCGCGTGGACGAGATCATCATCTTCCACGCCCTCACCCGAGAGCAAATCCGCCAGATCGTCAGCCTGCAGATGCGGCGGGTGGAGCAGTTGCTGGCGGATCAGCAAATCGAGCTCCTGCTTACCGAAGAGGCCAAGAGCTACTTGGCCGAGCTGGGCTACGACCCCATGTTTGGGGCCCGCCCGCTGAAGCGGGTGATTCAGCGGGAGATCGAAAACCCCATCGCCACCAAGCTGCTGGAAAACGAGTTCCTGCCTGGCGACCGCATCTTGGTGGATGTGGCCAACGAGCGGCTGGTCTTCCGCAAGATTGGCTCTCAGCCCCGCCAGGAGCCGCCTGCGGCCGTAGCCGTCAGCTAGACCTGTTACAAGCTGATGGTCAGGTGGGTTGTCTTTCAAGGCCGCGTAGAGGTCGGGGAAGCAGCCCACCTGCACGCCTTTGACCACGTTTTTAGGAACGCAGTAGCCCGGCTCCTTGCGCCCACGTCCCTGGGCGTCGCACCACTTGGGTTCCCCTTCCGCCAGGTTGCGCTCCAGGGCGCACATGTCGCACATCATCAGCAAAATGTTTTGCGCTTCGGCAATCTTGGCTAGGCGCTCGCCGATGGGATCCCCCTGCCGCAAGACAAAGCAGTTGTCGTCGAAAAAGAACATGCCCACCACTTCTGCGCCGTGGACTCCCGCCTCAAGCTGCGGCAGGATCATCTGGCCTAGCTTGTAGGTGCCGCCGCGGGGGGTAATGAATACGTAAGCAACTTTCACGGCTAATTTGCTCCAATCGTCACCAGCTATGATTATCACTGATTATCACTTAGGCAAGCCACTTGCGCCCACGGCGATGCAGAGAGGGCAGGTTCAAGCCCCTCACTCTAGCTTTTTTCTAGAGCTCTGCCTCCCAAAGCCTTACTGGCACCAGTTCCAGACCGACCAAGAGGTCGTGGAAGCCGTCTTGCCGCTTTCCCAAACCCGCTCACCCTCCGCTCGGGGAGCTGCCCATCGTCCACTCAAATCGCTTACGACCCTCGACTGGCGCAAGCAAGATTGTTCCCTCCCTCTACGTGCTCGCTAAGCCAAGGTGCTCGACAAGCCAAAACTGGGCACGAGGGTTCCTGCGGATTTTAGCCAAACCAGAGGGATGTAAGGCTGAGCTAAGGGAAAGCTAGCAAGGGTGTCAATCTTGACTTAGACAAGCCAACAATCGCTATCTGCCCCTAGGGAGGTTACCGGGCCGCTGCAGGGCATAGACCTAGCTCTTCTTGTAGTAATCAGGACCTTTGTTGACAAAGTCCAGGGTGTAGGCAGCTCGGTAGTTGATAGTTGGCTCAAAGACGCCTGCTACAGTCATGGTCTCAAAGAAGCTTTGCCAACGTTCGTGGGTCATGGCGCCAATGCCCTTTTCCAGGGCGTCGCCAGACAAAATGATGCCGTACTCTTTCAACTTCTCAAAGCTGTAGGCCAACTGCTCATCGGTCATCTCTGGGTTATCCCGCTTGATGAGGCGATAGGCGGGGCGAGGATCCTCGAGAAAGCTGTACCAGCCCTTGATGGAGGCATCGACAAATCGCTGCACCAAGTCAGGCTTGGTTTCCACCAATTGGCGCCGCGTCTCGATGGTGGTGGCATAGGGGTTGTAGCCGTAGTCGGCCAGGAGAAAAATGACTGGCTTAAACCCTCCTTGTTTTTCGATGGCAAAAGGCTCAGAGGTGAGGTACCCCTGCTGGGCAGAGCTGGGATCGGCCAAGAAGGGGCCAGGGTTGAAGTTGTAGGGGCGGGTTTGGTCGTCAGTAAAGCCGTACTTGGCTTTCAGGAAGGGCCAGTAGGTGGTAAAGGCCCCCTTGGATACGAAAATGGGTCGGCCCTTGAGCTCCTCCAGGCGCTTGGTGCCGGGATGGGCCAGGAGAACCTGCGGGTCTTTTTGGAAAATAGCCGCCACGCAGATGAGCGGGATCCCTTCCCGCACAGCGTTGATGACTCCCGCGCTTCCCCCCATGGCAAAGTCAGCAGCTCCACCGGCCAAAATCTGGGTGATGTTGACCTGGGGGCTGCCCATCTTGATGGTGACGTCTAGCCCGTACTCGCGGTAAATGCCTGTGGCCACCGCCTGATAGAAGCCGCCATGCTCCGCTTGGGCATACCAGTTGGTAGCATAGGAAACTCGGTCGAGCTTGGATCTCTGCGCCACGATGAGGGTGGGGGAAGTTCGCCGCTGCGCTTGAGCACCTGCTGCGGCCAGCAAACTGCCTCCCAGCGCGGCAGCTCCTGCTTTGAGCAACTGACGACGGCTGAAAGTGCCACTATTGGACTTAGGGGATCCAGCCGAGGCCATAAGCAAATAAGCAACTCACCTCTGCAGAAGATGATGCAAGCATTCTACATCCCAGAGGAGACCCTGTGCGCCTGGCTATGGGAAGATCTCGGCCACGGCGATCTCACCAGTGAGCTGACCCTGCCCCCTGGCGTGGAGGGCGAGGCAGTGATCCTGGCAAAGGAGCCAGGGATCCTAGCGGGTTTGGAGATTGCCCAGCGGGTTTTCCGGCTAGTGGATCCGCAGGTGCAGTTCGCCCCCAAGGTAGAGGAAGGGGCCTCTGTGGCTGCTGGCCAGGAGGTAGTCCAGCTCAAGGGATCCCTGCGGGGCATTCTGGCAGCAGAAAGGCTGGCGCTGAACCTTCTCCAAAGGCTTTCCGGCATTGCCACCCTCACCCGCACCTACGTAGAGGCGCTGCGGGGAACCTCAGCCCAGCTTTTGGACACCCGCAAGACCACCCCTGGCTTGCGCGCCCTGGAGAAATACGCCGTTCGAGTCGGGGGCGGCAAAAACCACCGCTTTGGCCTCTTCGACGGCATCTTGATCAAGGAAAACCACATCCGCGGCGCAGGCGGCATCTCGGCAGCCATCCAGCGGGCCAAAGCAGGTGCCCCCCACCACCTCAAGGTCGAGGTTGAGGTGCGCAACCTCCAAGAGCTGGAGGAGGCTTTGGCAGCAGGCGCCGATCTGATCCTCCTCGATAACTTCCCCTTGGAGCAGATCCGGGCTGCCGTTCAACGAGTGGGGGGGAAAGTTCCCCTAGAGGTCAGCGGCAACATGAACCTAGAGCGCGCCCGGCAAGCGGCTGAGGCAGGCGTGGATTACATCAGTGTGGGGGCCCTGACTCACTCAGCCAAGGCCTTGGATCTCTCCTTGCTGGTGGTGCGGCCTTGAGGTCTGAGCGGGGGCTGTTTCTAATGCTAGGCTAGGTAAATAGCCCAAGCCCGGCTGCTGGGCAACGCTTTGTCTAGGATTTTTTGGCAGGCAGCCCGGCAAGTCAGGATCTGTACCCGATGGCCGGCCTAGATAGGATGACAGAAGCAACCCTCGTGCAGGAAATAGCTCGGCTCAAGCGAGAAAGGCAGGCGGTTATCCTAGCCCACTCCTACCAACTCCCCGAGGTGCAAGAGGTGGCGGACTTTGTGGGAGACTCGCTGGGCCTGGCCCGTGAGGCGCAGAAAACGAACGCCCAGGTCATCGTCTTTGCGGGCGTCCACTTCATGGCCGAAACGGCAGCCATCCTCAACCCGGAAAAGACGGTGCTGCTGCCGGATCTGGAGGCTGGCTGCTCCCTAGCCGACAGCATCCGCCCGGAGGATGTGCAGCGCTGGAAAGAAGCCAACCCAGAGGGCCTGGTGGTTGCCTACGTCAACACGGCCGCCGAGATTAAAGCCTTGGCCGATGTCTGCGTAACCAGCGCCAACGCGGTTCAAGTGGTGGCTAGCCTGCCGCCGGATCGCCCCATCTTTTTTGTGCCGGATATGTTCCTGGGGGCCTATGTAGCCCAGGCAACGGGGAGGGAGCTGGATCTATTCCCCGGCGAGTGCCACGTCCATGTCGGCATCCGGGAGGAGCACCTCAAGGCGATGGCAGAGAGGCACCCGGAGGCGGAGTTCCTCATCCACCCCGAGTGCAGTTGCGGCTCCAGTTGTCTATTTCTCAAGCCGGACGCCAAGCTCCTTTCTACCGAGGGGATGGTGCGTTATGCCAAAACTTCGGCCAGCCGCGAGTTTGTGGTCGCCACCGAGGTGGGCATTCTCCACCGGCTGCAAAAAGAGGCCCCCAACAAGAGGTTTATCCCTGTCAAAGCAGACGCCGTCTGCGAGTACATGAAAAAAATTACTCTGGAAAAGATCTATCGCTCCCTGCTGGAGATGCGCCACGTAATCCAAGTGCCAGAGGCGGTGGCCGAAAAAGCCCGCAAGTCCCTCCTGGCCATGCTGTCGGTGCCGGCGGGAGCCTAGAAGGGGGGCGCCCCGGTCGAGAGGCGGTTTTGTCCAGTGGTGTCCACGGCTTTCCCGGCGGAAACAGACCTCCTGATCCTGGGAGCAGGGGTGGCAGGGGTCTATGCAGCCCTGTGGGCGGAAGCGGAGGGGGCCAGAGCCCTGGTGGTGAGCAAGGATCCCCTCCCCTCGGGATCCACTCCTTGGGCGCAGGGGGGGGTGGCTTTTCCGCTGGATGCGGCAGATGTGGAGGCCCACCTCCAGGACACCCTGCAGGCAGGCCGGGGCCTGGTGGAGGCCGAAGTGGCCCGCTCCATTCTGGAGGAAGCGCCCTTTCACCTAGAGAAGCTTTTGTCCTGGGGGCTCCCCTTCCACCCTGAGCCAGTGCGGGAAGGGGGCCATTCGCGGGCGCGGGTACGCCATCTGGGAGGGGATCGGAGTGGGCTATGGCTTCTCAGAGGCCTGCTGGCTTGCCTGAGCAAGCCGCCTTTAGAGGGCTACACAGCCCTCAGCCTTTTGATGGCAGGGGAGAGAGTGGGGGGAGCCCTGCTCCTTGGTCCAGAGGGCTTCCTTCAGGTGAGGGCGGGGGCGGTTCTCCTGGCTACAGGCGGGTTTGGCAGCCTCTTCCCCCTCTCCACAGCTCCGCCGGGAGCTACTGGCGATGGCATGGCCCTGGCCTGGCGAGCAGGGGCCATTCTCAGGGATCTCGAGTTTGTGCAGTTTCACCCCACCGTTTTGCCCAATGGAGCCCTGGTCAGTGAAGCCGCCCGAGGGGCAGGGGCCGTGCTGCTCAACGCCTGGAGGGAGCGCTTTATGCCTCGCTATGCGGAGCTGGGGGAGCTAGCGCCGCGGGATGTGGTGGCCCAGGCAGTGTTCTGGGAGCAGCAGCGGACGGGGGGAGTTTACCTGGACCTCCAAGCTGTGCCCCATCTGGAAGAGCGCTTTCCTACCGTTGTTGCCTCTGCCCGCGCTTTGGGGCTGGATCCCAGAAGGGAGCCCCTGCCGGTTGCTCCCGCTGCCCACTACGTCATGGGCGGCGTGCGAACGGATGCCTTTGGCTGCACGGGCCTGCCGGGCCTCTACGCGGCGGGGGAAGTGGCTTCTACAGGCCTGCACGGGGCAAACCGTTTGGCTTCCAACAGCCTCTTGGAGGGGCTGGTCATGGGCAAGCGGGCTGCCCTAGTCGCCCTACGGGACCTCCAGGATCCACCGCGGCAGGTGCAGGCTCTACCAGTGCTGACGGCGCCGCCCTCTCTGCTTCCCAAGCTCAGGCAGCAGGTGGGAGAAGCCCTGGGCGTGGTGCGGGAGGGAGAGCAGTTGCGGACTTTTCTGGCTTTTGCAGAGGCCCTACCCCTGGAGGAGAAGCCCTGGGCCAGCCGGGAAGAGGTCGAGGCCGGGAGTTTGTTGCTGCTTGCCCGCCTGGTGGCGCAAGGGGCTCTGTTGCGAGAGGAAAGCCGCGGAGCCCACTTCCGCAAGGATTTCCCCCAAGAAGGAGATCCTTTCCATACCGAAGTGTGGGGCTTTACGGTTAAGCAGACGCCCCTGGGTCTGGGTGGGGCTTCCCTCTAGGCGCTCCAGGTGTGGTGGAAAACCCCGGGCCTGTCGATGCGTTCAAAGGTATGGGCGCCGAAGAAATCCCGCTGGGCCTGGGTGAGGTTTTGGGGCAGCTCGGCAGTGCGGTAGCTGTCGTAGTAGGCCAGGGAGGCGCTGATGGCCGGGATCGGGATCCCCAAAGCTGCCGCGGTGGCCACCACCCGCCGCCAGGATCCCTGCCTTTCCTGGATGGCCTGCTTAAACTCCTCATCCAGAAGCAGGTTGACCAGCTCCGGATCCCGCTGGTAGGCTGCCTGGATTTTGCCCAGGAGGCGGGCGCGGATGATGCAGCCCCCCTTCCAGATGCGAGGGATCTCGCTCAAGGTGTAGATGTAGCCGTGGGCAACAGTGGCTTGCCGGAGCAGCGCCATCCCCTGGGCATAGGAGCAGATCTTGGAACAATAGAGAGCGGCGCGCAGATCCTGAAGGAAGCGCTCGGGATCCCCTTCAAAGGTGGTTCCTGGCCCTTGCAACTGCTGGGAGGCAGACACCCGCTCTTCCTTCATCGACGAGAGAATGCGGGCCTGCACTGCCGCCTCGATGGTGGGCACTGGCACCCCCAAATCCAGGGCGTCCTTGACCGTCCACAGGCCCGTGCCCTTCTGGCCTGCCTTGTCCAAAATGAGATCCACCAGCGGCCTGCCCGTCTCCGCATCCAGCGTCCCCAAGATCTTGGCGGTAATCTCAATCAGAAACGACTCCAGCTCCGTCTCGTTCCAGGCTTGGAAGATCTCCTGCATCTGGGGTGCCGAAAGCTTCAGCCCCCTGCGCATGAGGTCGTAGACCTCGGCAATGAGTTGCATGTCGCCGTATTCGATGCCGTTGTGCACCATCTTCACGTAGTGCCCGCCCCCTTTGGGCCCCAGGTAGGTGACACAGGGCCCGTCTGGCCCTTGGGCGGCAATTTTGGTGAGGATGGGCTCCAGTAAGTGGTAGGCTTCCAGACTGCCGCCAGGCATGAGGCTGGGGCCGTTGAGGGCGCCTTCTTCCCCGCCGCTCACCCCCATGCCGACAAAGTGGATCCCAGTAGGCTCCAGGGCCGCGGCGCGCCGGTCGGTGTCGCTGTAGAGAGAGTTGCCCCCATCGATGAGGATGTCGCCCGGCTCCAGCAGCGGTTTGAGCTCGTCGATGAGAGCATCCACCGCTGGGCCTGCCTTGACCATGATCAAGATTTTACGGGGCCGCTCCATTTGTTGCACCAACTCCGGCAGGCTGTAGGCGGGGGTAATCTGTTTGCCCTGGGCTCGCCCTTGGATGAACTGCTCGGTTTTGGAGCGGGTGCGGTTGTAGACAACAACTGGAAAGCCGTTGCGTTCGACGTTGAGGGCCAGGTTTTCCCCCATCACCGCCAGGCCGATCACCGCAAAGCTGGGCTTGCTCATGGTTGGGGCACCATCAACACCTCACCCAATCTAGAGGTCGATCCGAGCGGCCGGTTCTAGGGATCCTGTTTTCTTCACCTTTGCCAGCTTTCAAGGACAGCCGAGACTTGCGCGAGTGGAAACTCCGGTTACGGGATGGGATCCCTCCGCTCGCTGGCACAACTGGCGCAGGGCCGCCCGATCCACATAGGCCTCGCTGAAGTCGGCGCCGGCAATCTGGGCCCCTTCCCAAACGGCCCGCGCGGCGATCGCTCCCCTAAGGTTGGCCCCTCGGAGGTCCGCACCCGCTAGGTTGGCCAGATCCAGCAGGCTGTTGCTCAGATCCGCCCCAGCCAGGTTGGCCCCCGCCAGATTGGCCTTGGTGAAGACCACGCCGGTGAGGTTAGCCCCGTGCAGGTCGGCACCCTGCAGGTTGGCGCTGACAAAGCTGCTGCCTCGCCAATCCTGACGCGACAGATCCTGCCCTCGCAGATCGGCGTTGTTGAAGTTGAGGCGAGTCTGGCCGTTCGCCGCCAATCCCCACAGACCCCCCAGCAGCAGCGTCGCCGCCAGCAGGATCCCCAGGGGGATCCGCAGCTGGGATCCCCTCTTGGCTTTTGCTGCCTCAGGACGCTTCAAAGCGCTCAACTTCTTCCGCGAGTTCTTATCATGCTGGTATGAAAGTAGCTTACTTTGACTGCGCAGCGGGCATTGCCGGCGACATGTGCCTGGGGGCGCTGCTGGATTGCGGGGTGCCCCTGGAGTATCTCAACCAGCAGCTCCAGGCCTTGGGCATCGGGGGGGAATACAACCTGCAGGTGAGTCGCGTGCAGCGCTGTGGGCAGCCTGCCCTGCAGGCGGTGGTGGAGGTGCTGGACGGATCCCCGCCCCCCCGTTCCTGGTTGGAGATCCAGGCTTTGATTGCCGGATCCCGCTTGGCTCCTGCGGTCAAGGTCCGCAGCCTCAAGGTTTTCGAGAAGCTGGCCCAGGCAGAGGCAAAAGTTCATCAGGTTCCCCTGGAAAAAGTGCATTTCCACGAGGTGGGGGCTGTCGATGCCCTGGTGGATATCGTCGGCACCTGTGTTGGCCTCGACTGGCTGCAGGTGGAGCGGGTGATCTCTTCTCCCCACCCCATTGGCGGCGGCTGGGTCAGCACCGAACACGGCCAGCTAGCGGTGCCCGTGCCGGCGGTGATTGAGCTGTGGGAAATGGGGCGTGTGCCAGTGTTCAGCAACGGCGTGGAAGCCGAGCTGGTTACCCCCACCGGGGCAGCCTTGGCAGTGGCGCTGGCAGAAGAGTTTGGGCCTTGTCCACCGCTGCGGCTGGAAAAAGTGGGGCGGGGGGCTGGCAGCCGTGAGCTGCCCATTCCCAACATCTTTCGCCTTTGGATTGGTCAATCGCAGGGGCATGAGCCGACCGAGATTGTCTCGGTCTTACAAACCCAGATTGACGATCTCAACCCTCAAGTGATTGCCTACACCTGTGAGCAGTTGCTGGCCCTCGGTGCCTGGGACGTGTTTACCCAGCCCATCACCATGAAGCAGGGACGACCAGGGGTATTACTGACGGTAATCTGCCCGCCGGATCGCGTGCCGGAGTTCCAGGATCTCCTCTTCCGGGAAACCACCACCCTGGGCATTCGCCACTCCCTGCAGCAGCGCACCGTCCTGGAGCGGCGGATCGAGCGGGTGGAAACTCCCTACGGCCTGGTGGACGTCAAGGTGGCCTGCCACCACGGCCGCATCGTCAACGCCCAGCCGGAGTTTCGCGACTGTGTGGCCCGCGCCCAAGAGTTCCGCGTGCCGGTGCAGACGGTGTGGCTAGCGGCTCACGCGGCATGGCAAAAGCGGCTGCAAGGGGATCCCGCCTAGCCAGTCGGACTTGCCAGCTAGAGAAGTTGCTCCTGCTGAACAGAGATGGGGATCCCTGGCCTGCTAGCCTGGAAGATGTTGTAAGGCTCCCACGCTCTTGCCGACGGCTGCCAACATGGACTCCCAAACCTATCAGTTTAACTTCGACCGCAAACTTTGGGACCGCTTTATCACCGTAGCCCAGCCATATTTTTACCCGAGGGTGCGCTATGGAGGCTGGATTTTCTTTGGCCTGCTAGCAGCATCCATGGTGTTTGTGGTTGCCCTCATGTTCTTTGTCGAGATTGGGGTAACCCTGGTTGGAAAGGCCCTTTTTCCAGAGTTCTTCCGAACCCTAGCAGCAGGCTTGGTCGAGCAAACAGAGAGAAACCTAGCCTCGCCAGTGCTGTGGGTGGCAGCAGCCAGCTTGGCCCTAAGCAGCCTGGCGTTTGGGGTGGTATGGAGGCAGATCCATCGGCGCTGGCTGCAGTGGGTGCTCCTTACCTTTTTGCTGTTTCTATCTCTAACGGTAAACCGGCTCAATGTAATGATTAGCTTTATCTTTCGTTTTATCGACACTGCCCTGCAGCAAAAGGAAGAGAGCACCTTCTGGCAGTTTTTGATCATCTACGGGGTGTTGATTATCTCAGCCATTCCCATCTTGGTGATCTACCGCTATACGCGGCTAAAGCTGGGCCTGTTTTGGCGGGAATGGCTAACCGACTACTTCCTGGATCGCTACTTTGACCGGCGGGCCTACTACGAGCTGGATTCCAACGCTGCCAACACCGAAATCGACAACCCTGACCAGCGCATTTCAGAAGACGTTCGCTCCTTTACTGGCACCACCCTTTCTTTTTTGTTGGATATTCTCGACTCAATCCTCACTCTCTACGCCTTCACTGGCATTCTCTATAGCATTTCCCGCGTGCTGGCGATAGGATTGGTTATCTATGCTACCATCGGCACTGGCATTGCCGTTTTGGCCGGTCGCAGGCTGATTAAAATTAACTTCGATCAACTGCGCTACGAGGCCGACTTTCGCTACAGCCTAGTACACGTGCGAGACAACGCCGAGTCCATTGCCTTTTACCAGGGCGAAAACCTAGAGCTAAGACAGATCCTGAATCGCTTCGCTGCTGCCTTGCGCAACTTTAATTTGTTGATCATTTGGCAAGCAATTATCGATATCTTTCAGTACGCCTATAACTACTTTACCCGCATCGTTCCCTATGTGATTGTGGCTCCCCTTTACTTTAGCGGCGTGCGGGATTTTGGCACCATCACCCAGGCCACCATTGCCTTTAGCCAGGTGCTGAGCGCCCTTTCGATTGTGGCCAACCAGATCCAAAGCATCTCCAGCTTTGCCGCCGGGATCAACCGCCTGGGATCCTTTTACGAAGCTTTGGAGGATCCGGCCCTGCGCCAGCTGCGTCCTCGAGAAAGCGCCATCCAAACCCGCATTGCCCCCCACCTGGCGCTGCAGCATGTTACTTTGCTTACGCCCAATTCGGAACGAACCTTGGTTCGGGACCTGTCCCTAAGTCTAGAGGCAGGCCAACGGCTGTTGATTGTGGGGGTCAGCGGCAGCGGCAAGAGCTCCCTGCTGCGAGCCATTGCTGGCCTGTGGAGCAACGGCCAGGGATCCATCGCCCGTCCCGACACCAGCGAAATGCTCTTCCTGCCCCAGAAGCCCTACATGCTCCTGGGATCCCTGCGGGATCAACTCCTCTATCCAGGCCGTCGCCGGGATCTGACCGACGAGGAGCTCCTGCAGATCTTGGCCCAAGTTAACCTCGCTGACTTGCCGGAGCGGGTGGGCGGCTTCGACGTGGAGAAAGATTGGGCCAGCACCCTCTCTTTGGGCGAACAGCAGCGCCTGGCCTTTGCCCGCATCTTAATTACACGGCCCCGCTACGCCATTTTGGACGAGGCCACCAGCGCCCTGGATGTGGCCAACGAAAAACTGCTCTACCTGCAACTGCAACGCCTCAACACCACCTACGTCAGTGTCGGCCACCGCCCCACCCTCCTGGCCTACCACGACCTTGTCTTGGAGCTGCAGGGCAACTCTACGTGGAAACTCTGGTCGGCGGCAGACTACAGCGCCCGCTTAGGGCTGGCCGGCTAGAGCTTTGAGGCCGGCTGTAAGCGCTACAGCAGGCTGTAAAGAAGCCAAACTGGACGTTGCTGGCAAGAGGTGATACCCTGTTTCACAGGTATTCCGACCGGATTACTGGGGAATTAGATGACCTCCTCTGCCACCTCCGAAGCCAAGCGCTCCAAAGTAGAGCACATCAAGGCTGAAAGCAACTTTCTGCGGGATCCCTTGCAGCAGGAGTTGGCCCAAGACACCACCCACTTCAGCGAAGCGGCGGTGCAGGTGCTCAAGTTCCACGGTGTCTACCAGCAGGACGACCGGGATCTGCGGCAGCAGCGAAAGCAGGAGGGACTGGAGCGGGCCTACCAGATGATGCTGCGCACCCGCATTCCGGGGGGGCATGTGCCGCCACAGCTCTATTTGACCCTGGATCGGCTGGCCGATGAGTACGGCAACGGCACCTTGCGCGCCACCACCCGACAAACCTTGCAATTACACGGGATCCTGAAGAAAAATCTCAAGGCCACAGTGGCCAGCATTATTCGGCAGATGGGATCCACCCTGGCTGCCTGTGGAGATGTCAACCGCAACATCACGGCGCCGGCTGCCCCCTACAAGAACCGGCCTGCCTACCGCTATGCCCAGGAGTATGCGCGCAAACTGGCAGATCTCCTGGCGCCGAAGACCTCTGCCTACTATGAGATCTGGGTAGATGGGGAGCCAGTTCCCATCCCGCCGGTGGATCCGGAAGTCCGGGAAGCCGAGCAGTTTGTCGGCAATGGGGTAAGGCTGGAAGGGCCGGAGCCTCTGTATGGCCCAGTCTACTTGCCCCGCAAGTTCAAGACCGCCATCACCGTGGCTGGAGAGAACACGGTCGACATCTACGCCCAGGATCTGGGCCTAATTGTGCTCACCGACCGCAAGGGCAACCTCAAGGGCTTCAACATCGTGGTGGGCGGAGGGATGGGGCGCACCCATGGCAAGGAAGAGACGGAGCCCCTTTTGGCCCAGAAACTCTGCTTTGCCCCGCCGGAGACGGTGTATCGGGTTTGCCAAGCGGTCTTGGCCGTGCAGCGGGATCACGGCAACCGCTACGACCGCAAGCAGGCGCGGCTGAAGTATCTGGTGCGCGACTGGGGGATCCACAAGTTTCGCCGCGTGGTCGAGCAGTACCTGGGGGAGAAGCTATTGCCCTTCCGGCGCATGCCTAAGTTTGTCCCCAACAGCGACGACTACCTGGGCTGGCACGAGCAGGGGGATGGCCGTTGGTTTTTGGGCATCTCTATTGAAAATGGCCGCATCCAAGATACGCCGGAGCGGCAGCTCAAAACGGCACTGCGCAAGATTGTGGAGGAATTTGCTCTCCACCTGCGGCTTACCCCCACGCAGGACGTGATCCTCATCGACATCGAGGAGCACCAGCGAGAGGCCATTAACCAGATCCTCAAGTCCCACGGAGTCCCCTCCAAGGAGGAGATCCCGGAGCTGGTGAGGCTGTCCATGGCCTGTCCGGCGCTCCCCACCTGTGGCCTAGCCATCACCGAGTCGGAGCGGGCCCTGCCCAGCTTGATTCGCCAGTTGGATCAGGTGGTGCAGGAGCTGGGGCTACAGGACTCGCCCTTTTTGGTGCGCATGACCGGCTGCCCCAACGGCTGTGCCCGCCCTTACTTGGCGGAGCTGGGATTGGTGGGATCCGCCCCCGATGGCTACTACCAAATCTGGCTGGGGGCTAGCCCGCGAGGGGATCGCTTGGCCCAGCCGTTTCAGGATCGGGTGCATGTTAGCCAAATTGTGCCCCTGATGCGGATTCTCCTGCAGATCTACAAGCAGGAGCGCCAGCCCCAAGAGCGCTTTGGCGACTACTGCCACCGGGTGGGGATCCCCTACCTGCAGGCCCAGGTGCAGCAGCTCCAGCAGGTTCAAAGTTGAGGGAGCTGCCCTTCATGGAGGTCAAAATGAGTTCCTAAGTCTAACCGAGAGGCTGCTGGGCTTCCAAGGGAGCGAATGATAGAGTACAGAGAGATTCTGTGCGACCCCTTTCATGCCTCAGTCCAAACCTGACAAATCGCCCCTCCGCAAATTCCTAGAAGCCCTGGTGGCGGTGGTTGGCCTAGCGATATTCTTGGGCTTCTCCTTTGGTCCTATCCTCCAGGCACTAGGGCCTTCGGACTCGCAGGACACCGCTAGCTTGGTTACCGAACAACTGCGGGCCCAGGCGGATGGCTATCGCGCCGTGCTGGAACGGGAGCCGGACAACCCCATTGCTCTGCGGGGACTGGTCGACACGCAACTGCAGCTCAACGAGCCGCAAGGGGCAATCGAGCCGCTGAAGAAGCTGGTGGAACTGGAGCCGGAAAATCGGCAACTGCGAGCCTTTTTGGCTCAAATTCAGCGGGATACAGGAGATCTGGAAGGGGCGCTGGAGCAACTTCAAGTTCTCTACAAAAAGGATCCCAAAGATAGCCAAGTCCTCCAGGAGCTGGCTGAGGTTCAACTAGCTTTGGGCCGCACTTCTGAAGCTGTTGGCCTGCTGGAGAACTATCTGAAGGAAGTCCCGGAAGATAGCGACGTCCGCCTGCGCTTGGCCTTTGTCTATGCCCGCAACAATCAGACCGAAAAAGCCATAGCTCTTTACGACCAGTTAATTGCGGAGGATCCCAGTGCCTATGCCCCAATCCTAGGCAAGGCGATGGCCCTTAGCTCCGCCACTGACGAAAACCTACGGGCAAAAGCCCCTGAGCTATTTGAGCAAGCAGCCCGCCTGGCCCCGCCCAAGGTGCGGGAGGAAATCCGGCAACAGGCCAAGCTCTATGCCCAAAGAAACCAGCCTTAGGCTGTAGAGAGTCAGGGGACTGCTGCCTGAGGATGTAGGTAGCAGAACTTGCAACTAGCCGTCCCCCTTATAGGCGTCGGAGAGATTCTTGAGAGCCACTTCCACCGACGGATAAGTCTCGAAGAGAGAGTCCAGACGGGTAACCTTGAGAACCAGCTTGGCTTGTTCTCCTAGGCCGCAGAGCTTGAGATGACAGTCGGCGACGGCGCAGGCGCGTCTTGCCCACACCAAAGCCGAAACCCCCCTGCTGTCGATCCGCGTGACCTGGCTTAGATCCAGTAAGAGGTGCTTGGGTTTCTTGGCGAGAATCTGACTCAGCTCTTTCTGCACCAAAGCACGCTCCAGCTGTCCTGCAGGAAGCTTGACAAGGGCGACAAGGGATCCCCCGGGGCTAAGCTGAGTGGAAACGTCCACAAAGGGCTAAGAAAGAAAAAGCCGAGGGCAAGGGTCACCTTGATTCTGAACCAAAGCCACCGGCTTGGGCCTTGCTGGGCAACTTGGAGGTAGGAAGGTAGCTCTAATGGATACGCACGCGATCCCGATGGAGGATGCGGCTGCCTTGGGTTTGTTGGCCCTACAGCTGCCGATGGCGGCGGTGTTGCTGGCCCGGCTGCTGCCCTCTCTGTGGCGTCCTTCTCCTCTTCCTCCTGGTCAACCGGGGATCCCTTTTCCGCCGGGCTTGGTCAGCGTCTTGCTGCCTACCCTCAACGAAGCCGAGCGCCTGGATCCCTGTCTGGAAGGGCTGCACCAACAGGGATCGGTCGTGCGCGAGGTACTGGTGGTGGATAGCTGCTCCCAGGATGGCACCCGCGAAAAAGTGCTGCAGATGGCCAAGCGGGATCCCCGCTTTCGCCTCTTGACCGACGATCCCCTGCCCAGCGGCTGGGTGGGTCGTCCCTGGGCTTTACACTACGGCTTTCTCCAGGCGGATCCCGCTTCTGAGTGGATCTTGGGCATTGATGCCGATACCCGCCCCCAGCCGGGCTTGGTGGAGCGCTTGCTGGAAACTGCCCAGGCCAAAGGGCTGGATCTCCTCACCCTGGCGCCGCAGTTTATCCTGCAGCACTGGGGGGAAGGCTGGCTCCAACCAGCTCTTTTGGCAACCCTAATTTACCGCTATGGAGCGCCAGGGGACACTGCTACCCTGCCAGAGCGGACGATGGCCAATGGGCAGTGCATGTTGGTGCGCCGCTCGGTGCTAGAAGCCATGAACGGCTACACGCTGGCGCGGGCCTCCTTCTGCGACGATGTCACCCTGGTGCGGCAGATAGCGGCAGCCGGCTTTAAGGTCGCTTTCTGCAACGGTCGGCACCTGCTCAAGGTGCGCATGTACACTTCTTTGGCCGAAACTTGGCGGGAGTGGGGCCGATCCCTGGACTTGAAAGATGCCACTCCTGCAGCCCAACTGTGGGGGGACATCGCCCTACTTGTGCTTACCCAAGGGATCCCAGTCTTAGCGGTTGGGGGTCTGGGGCTCAAGGCCGGGCTGGGGTTCCCCTTTTCCCTAACGGAGCAGGTGCTGCTGGGTCTCAACCTGGGCCTAGTTGCCTTGCGACTGGGAGTCCTTGTGGGCATTCGCGGCTCCTACCAAGATCCCCCCTGGACGTTTTGGGCTTCGCCGCTGGCGGATCCCTTGGCCGTCCTGCGAGTGATCCTGTCGGCCCTCAGCCGGCCCCGCTCTTGGCGCGGGCGCACCTACTCGTCATCAGCCGAGCGTAGGAGGAGTGGGGGTTAATCTAAGTGTTCGCCACCCTCGGTTTCGGGGATAGCTGGGAGATCCTGTAGCTGCAGCAAATCTCTCCTTCAGGCAGCAGCCGCTTGTGGGACACGTAGCTGGCGCAGGCTTCACGTTACCCCGCCTGTCAATCCCTACGGCTAAGGTATGCTGGTGGGCAGGGAGCCGATTTCCCGCCTCTTCTGGAGAGAATATGCCCGAGCCGGAATCCTCCTCTGCCCACATTCTGGTGATCGAAGATGAGGCCAAGTTGGCCCGTTTTCTGGAAACTGGGCTGACCTATGAAGGGTACCGAGTCAGTGTGGTCGGCGATGGCACGGCGGGGCTAGCGGCAGCCCGCACCCAAAACCCCGACCTGGTGCTCTTGGACTGGATGTTGCCCGGGATCTCGGGGTTGGAAGTTTGTCGCCAGTTGCGCTTGACGGGCAACCGCGTGCCGGTGGTGCTAATGACGGCTAGCGATGAGGTGGCAGCTCGGGCGGCAGGGCTGGAGGCCGGGGCGGATGATTACGTCGTGAAACCCTTTAGCCTTCAGGAGTTACTGGCGCGGATACGGATCTATTTGCAGCACCCCAAGGGATCCCCCCATGGCCAGTTGGTGTTCATGGATCTAACCCTGGATCCCGTGACGCGGGAGGTGAGGCGGGGAGAGCGCCAGGTGGAGCTGACCGCTAAAGAATACGAGCTGTTGCGCTACCTCATGGAACATCCCCGCCAGGTGCTCACCCGCCAGCAGATTCTGGAGCATGTGTGGGGACATAACTTTGCAGGCGACTCTAACATCATCGAGGTTTACATTCGCTACTTGCGTCTTAAGATCGAAGCTCCAGGAGAGAAGCGCCTCATCCAGACGGTGCGCGGGGTAGGCTACGTGTTGCGAGACTAGGAGCGCAACCGGAAAATTCGTCCTACTGGCGCGGCGTGGAAGCTAACTGCTGGAACTAAGTTGGGGGATTGGGGGTGCAGAGCGTGCTGGGGATGAATCTACGGGGTACTGAGCTGCTAGGCCTTACTTTTAGCTCGCCCGGAGAATTTGTCTTCCGCTTTCCCCCCAGCACTCCCCTGGTGGGCGGGCTAGGTTTGCGCTGGTACGGCCTGCTGATGGGCATTGCCGTGTTGGTTGGCCTAATCCTGACCAAAGCCCTAGCGGAGGCCCGTCACCTTGAGAAAGAGCCGGGCAAGGCCAGCGAGCGGGTCGAGGCCCTGGCCCTGTGGCTAGTGGTGTCGGGGTTTCTGGGCGCCCGCCTCTACTACGTCCTCACCCATTGGTCAGAGTTCCAAGACAATCCCCTCTTGGCCTTTGCCATCTGGCGGGGAGGCATCATCATCCACGGTGGGATCTTGGCAGGGGCGCTTGCCCTTTACCTCTATTGCCGCGCCACCGGGATCAACGGGTGGAAGTACGCCGATGTGATTACCCCCGGCTTGATCTTGGGCCAAGCCATTGGGCGCTGGGGCAATTTTTTCAACTCCGAGGCCTACGGTGCCCCCATTCCTCCTGACAGCAGTTGGCCTTTGCGGATATATATCCCTCCCGAGGCCCGCGAGCCGGAACACAGCCAGTTTGAGTTTTTTCACCCCATCTTCTTTTACGAAAGCCTCCTTAACCTGGTTCTGTTTGCCCTCTTGATGGGGATGTTCTGGCGCTTTCCCAAGCTTAAGGATGGCACTTGGGTCTGGACCTATGTCGTCGGCTACAGCCTGATTCGCATCCCCTATGAAATCTTACGCGTGTCGGCGGTGGCCTATCTGCCGGGAACTTCCGTTAAGGCTGCCTATGTGGCCAGCGCCGTAGGCCTAGTGCTCGGGATCGGGATGCTAATCTACATGTACCGGCTGCGCTTTGATCCCGACCTGGAACAATTAGCCGCTTGGCTAGCCGAACAAGCGGGGCTGGAGCTGGAAACAGCCGCAGACCTTGTGCAGCGGGCCTGGGCCATCCAGCAACAACATCGCCGTGCTGACTTGCTGGATCGCGTCACCCTAGCCATGCCCCATTTTTCCAGCGCGGTTGCTCCCCACCTCTCTCTAGGCCAGCGGGAGCTATTGATGCGGCAACTGCTCTGCCGTTTGGAAGGTCGGGACTCCGGCCAGTAAACTCCCCCTCAGCTCTTCAGAGTTTGCAGCCACGCTTCCAGGGCGCGGATGGGGGCGGGATCCCGGTAGACCCGCTCCTGGCGGGCTTTTACCTGCCGGCCCACTTTCTCACGCCAGCGGTCGTCCAAGCCCAGCCGCACGGCAATCTGAACGTACTCATCCAGGCTAGAAGCAATGGTTTCGTGGAGCTCCATTTGCTGCAGGATGGCGTAGGTATGGCGGCCCCGCATCAGGGATCCCGGCAAGGTCACAATGGGCAGGCCGTGGGGCAAGGCTTCCAGGGTGGTGTTGCCGCCAGACCAGCCGATGCTGTCTAGGTAAACATCCCCCAGGGCGTTGTAGGCGGCATATTCGGCGGGCGAGAGCTCTGGCAGCAGCAGCACGTAGTCTTCGGCGGCCAGGCCGTAGGCGCGGAAGGCTCGCTGCAGCCGTTGCCAAAAGCGCTGGCGGATCCCTTGGGAAAGGCGGCCCTGGAGGAATAGGAATTGACACCGCCCCACCTCCCGGGCAATGCGGGGGAACACCTCGTCGTATTGGGGCAGGTATTTGAACAAGGATTGGGCACAAAGGTAGAGCACCCTGTCGGGATCCACCCCCCAGGCCTGCCAGTCCACAGAGGCAGGTGCAACCTCCGAGGGGATGTAGTAGGTGCCGAGGCCGGGCAGGAGCAGGAGCTGCTCAGTGTAGTGGCTGGCCCCGTCCGGCGGTTCCATCAGCTCGCTGCTGATGAAGACATCCATTGTTGGCAGGCCGGAAGTCTGGGGGTGGCCCCAGGCCATGGCCTGTACCGGCGCCAAACGCAGGGCAGCCAGTTGAGCGCAGACCGGGTCGATGCCCACTTCTGGGTAGAGGAGCACGTCCAGTTGCGCCTCTCGAATGACTGCCTGCCACTCCATTAAGCTGCGGGATCCGGCCACAAACTGCTCAAAGCGAGAGGGCAGGGAGCGCGTGATCTCGTCTTGGATGGCCGAGGTGTGGAAGCCGTAGAGGGCCACTTGGGAGCGATCCAAAGCTTCTACCCAGCCGCGAGTTAGGATCTTCCAAACCGAGTGATCCCGGAACAGGCCGGAGACGATGCCTACCCGAAGCCGCCCAGGACGTCGCTGCCGGGGAAGGGAAGGCTGGGGGTAGCGAGCCGCCATGACCTCCCCCACTAGGGATCCGTACAGTTGCTGCAGCTCGCGGTCGTTCTGGCCCTGGTAGGGCAAAAAGAAAGGCTGGACAGAGCCGACGCCGGCAGCCGCTTGCTCCAGGGTTTCTGGATCCCGCGGCAGTTGCTCCCAGCGGGCCTTGACCTCTTCTAGGGCCTGGCGGTAGCGCTGGCGAGCGCTTGCTATCTGTTCCGGGGCGTCGTAGAGCAGGGGCAACTGGCTGACACACCAGCCCAGGGCGGCGGCCAAGTCGGCTGGATCCGCTTGCCAGAGTTGGTAGAACAGCTTGGCCGCTTCCTCCTCTTGCCCGCAATCGCGCAACAAGATGGCCAGGATATGGGCAGCATCGGTAAAGCCCGGCTGCAACTCCAGAGCCTGCAGCAGCGGCACCAGCGCCGCCTCCCACTCCCCCTGCTGCCGTAGCACCAGGCCTAGCTGGTACAGGACCTCTGGATCCGGCCCCCCCTGCTCCAACGCCTGCTGGAGGTGAGCTTTTGCCTCCTCCAGGTAACCTACCTGCTTGAGGGCAATTGCCAGATTGTAGTGGGCGTCGGGAAACCACGGCTGCTGCGCCAAGGCCTGCTGCATCAGGGCAATGGCTTCCTCCAGGACTCCCTGCTGCTGTCGGCAGACCCCCAAAAGGTGCAGCGCTTCCGGGTGGGCGGGCCGGGCCTGCAACACCTGTTGGTAGAGGGAGATGGCCTCTTCCAGTTGCCCCCGCTGGTGATGGTGGACAGCCTGAACCAGCAGGGCCTGCAGGTGCTTTTCTTGGTCCTCTCGGCTGGGGCCCAAGCCTTTTCCTGGCAGCGACATTTAGCCGTTGGGGAGGTTGAGGAAGCCCGCCAAGGCGGGGGCAATTGGCAGCAGGGTCATCACCATCAAAAAGAGGGCTAGCAGCGCCAAGGCATCCCGCTGGCCGTCGGTTTCCGTAATCTCATCTTGCGGGGGACGCTCCGGCTCACGAGCAATAAAGAGAATGAGCAGCGCCCAGTAGAGGGCCAAGACGTTGCTGATGGCTGCCACGGCCAACGCAATGAGGGTAATCACCGTGGCGCGGGCTGCTGTCTTACGCCCATACACGGCCTGCACAATGCGACCCCCGTCCAACTGGCCAGCAGGCAGCAGGCTCAAGGCGGTGATGGCCAGCCCAATCCAGCCCACGGCCACGAAGGGGTGAATGGGCACCAGCTCCGCCTGTAGCTGGGATCCCAGCACCAGCCGCGCCAGGGTGCCCACCAGGATGGAGCTGCGAAAGATCTCCGTAGGCACGTACACGCCCCCGGTGCCCGAGAGCTTCAGGCCAACCAGCAGCACTACCAAGGAAAGGAGACCGCCCGCCGCCGGGCCGGCAAAGGCGATGTCGAAGAGGGCCTTGCGGTTGGGCACCGGCGATTGGATGCGGTTTAGGGATCCCAGCGTGCCAATCCCTAGGCTGGGGATAACAAAAGCGGGGCTGAGGCGCACCCCATACTTGCCGGCCATCCAGCGGTGTCCGGTCTCGTGCACCAGCAAAATGGCAAAGATCCCAGCTGCCACGGGCAGAGCTTCCACCCAGCGCCCTGGCGCCTCCAACAGCCGGAAGCCCAGCAAGTTGGCCCCCACCTCTAGGGTGGCCAGAAAGCTAGCTAGCATTAGGCCTGCGGCCAGAATCTGGGCTCCCCTCGAGGCGCGGTAGTTAACTATCTCGTCCGGCAGAACCACCACCGCCGGCTTTTCCGAGGCATCCTCGACCAAAAACAGTTGGTAGCGGCTGCCCACGCGCTCTTTGAGCTTTTCCACCAGTAGGGGTACGACCACCTCGGCGTCCCCGCGGAGGTTGCCCTTAAAGATGGCCCCCTCCCCATAGGGGATGGTTTCAGTAACAAAAAAGGTGTCCAGGCTGAAGATGGATTGGATAGCTTGCAAATCCTCGGCGGAGATCTTGCGCAGAAACCCTGCTGGCTCCGCCGCAGCCTGGGTCGACGCCTCCGCTGCCCCTTCTGGTTGCCCCTCTAAACTAGCCAACTGCTGCCGCCGCGCTTGCAGCTCCTGCTGGGCCAACTGGCGGGTTTTGCGCCCCACGGCAATGTAGAGCCCCGTAAACACCAGCAAGAGCAGCAAGAAGCCGGCAAAGTTGAGGTAAACCCCCACCAGCAGCAGCCCCAGGAAGATCACCCACGGCAAAAGGAGCAGGGATCCCTGCAGCCACATCCAGACGGCTAGGGATCCCCGCCGGCGGGCTCGCCAGAAGCCCCAACCCAAAAAGGCCAGCGTTCCCAGCAAAAAGAGCGGTGTAATCCCAGCAGCAATGTTCATGGCTGACCTAGCAAGGCTGTACGGGTATCCAGCTAGGGCAAGAGGGCTTAGGCGGAAACGACTGCTCCTTCAAAACGAGGCTCTGGCTCCTCCCACAGGTAGAAGCCAGCTTTGCGCGGTTTGAGTAAGAACAGCCGCAGGAACTGGTAGGCGTTGTTGAGGTAAAGCGGCAGCTTGCGCAGACCCTTGAAGGGGCCAGATCCCCGCTCAATCTCCCTCAGTTTGGCGTTGTTGGCTATACACTTCTGCAGCCGCCGCACAAACTCAGGGTTTTCCACATCCAATACCACTGGGAACACCTTAGCCGCCTCGCGGTTGGTTTTGTAGATTACCTCCATGTCATAGGCATGGGGATCCAGGCCGAGGAGGCGGTAGAAACCCGGGCGCTCGCCCACGTCGTTGAGGTACATGGTGGCAAACACCGACAGCAGGAAGAAGCGGCACCAGAGTTCAGCTACCCATCCCCTGAGCAGCCGTGGCTGGCTAAGAAGCACAAGGGCAAAGAAGTCGCCGTGCCGGTTCTCGTCCTGGCACCAGTTCTTGAAGAAATTGAAGATGGGGTAGATGCGGTTTTCAGGATGGGCCTCTAGGTGGCGGTAGATGAGGATGTAGCGCCAGTAGCCAATCTTCTCGGAAAGATAAGTGGCGTAGAAGATAAAGCGGGGCGCGAAATAGGTGTAGGACTTGTGCTTGGTTAAAAAGCCTAGATCAAAGGCCATGTTAAAGTCGCCCATGGCCCGGTTGAGGAAGCCGGCGTGGCGGGCTTCATCCCGGCTCATGAGGGCAAAGCACTCGGCCAAGATGGGGTTGGTCTTTTTCAGCCGACGGGATAACTCCTTGTAGAGGAGGAAGCCGGAGAACTCTGCCGTGCAGGAGCGCTCCAAAAACTCCACAAACAGCCGACGCGCCTCCGGATCGAGGCGACTTTCCCAGTCTTGGTTAAACTCCTCGCCGCGGACAAAGTGGTGGCGGTTGTAGTCGGCGCGAAACTCCTCCAGAATGGCTCGGAAGTCGGCCTCCCGATCCCCTAGGCTCATCTTGCCAATGGCTTCGAAATCGGTGGTGTAGAAGCGCGGTGTCAGGATAGTCTCCTTGGGTACTCGCGCCTGAATCTTGGCGGCTTCCAGGCTGGAACTCATAGGTGGCTAAAGCAGATAAAAACCAGCTACACCCTCGCAGTTTACCAGTTCCCTTAGCTGCCGTGGGGATAAGAAGTGTTACCAACAGACCCTGAAACTCCTACGACTGCACTGCCGCTGGCTGGGATCGGGCGGGATCCGTTAGCTCACTGCCCTCTTCGGAAGGGGGAACCACCTGCCAGAAGAGAGGGAGGTAGCGCTCCCAGTTCTTGAGGATGCGCTCAGCTTTGGGGGAATGGGTGCGGCGGTAGTGCTCCTGGACCAGGCCCTTGAGTTGCGCTTCCGCTGCTGCGGTTTGCACCCGCTGAATGCGCACGATCTCGCCGTTGACCTTGGCGGGGAAGTTGCCCTCCTCATCCAGCACGTAGGCCAGGCCGCCGGTCATGCCCGCCCCCAGGTTGCGGCCCACCCGGCCCAGCACCACCACCACGCCGCCGGTCATGTATTCGCAGCAGTGGTCGCCAGCCCCCTCGACGACTGCCTGGGCACCGGAGTTGCGTACGGCAAAGCGCTCTCCCGCCTGGCCGTTGGCAAACAGGGATCCGCCCGTGGCCCCGTACAGGCAGGTGTTGCCCAGGATCACGTTTTCCGCCGGATCCCGTGGGGCTTCTGGGGGAGCTAGAACGATGATCTCTCCGCCGCACATGCTCTTGCCCACGTAGTCGTTGGCTTCTCCCGTCAGGGTGAGGCGCATGCCCGCCAGGGTAAAGGCCCCAAAGCTCTGGCCGGCTGTGCCCACAAAGCGCAGATCCAACAGCCCCCCCTGCTGGGCAAAGCCCCCATCCCCATACCGCCGAGCCAGGGTGCCGGCGATGCGCCCGCCCACACAGCGGTCGGTGTTCGCGATGGGGAGTTCCAAGGTGGCCGTGCTGCAGGTCTCAATAGCCTTTTGCACCTCAGGCCGGGCCAGGATCTGCTCGTCCAGCACCGGGCCATTGGAGTGCACCGGTTCATGCTCTAGCCACTCGGGCTGACGGTGGGGATCAAAGCCAGGGGGAGTTCGCAGCAGACAGTCCAACTGGAGAGACTGGGTTTTTTCCAAAGCCACGTCGGCGCGGGGGCAGAGCAGATCCACCCGCCCAATGACCTCTTTGAGGGAGCGGTAGCCTAGGCGGGCTAGGATCTGGCGCACCTCCTCGGCCACAAAGGTAAAGAAAGTTACTACCTGATCTGGAGTGCCAGGGAAGCGCTTGCGCAGCTCCTCCTTTTGGCTCGTCACCCCCACCGGGCAGTTGTTGGTGTGGCACACCCGCGCCATGATGCACCCCTCGGCAATCATGGCTACGGTTCCAAAGCCAAACTCCTCCGCTCCCAGCATGGCCGCCATCACCACCTCCCAGCCGGTGCGCAGGCCGCCATCCACTCGCAAAATCACTCGCTGCCGCAGGCCGTTTTCCAAGAGGGCGTGATGCACCTCCACTAAGCCCAGCTCCCAGGGTGAGCCTGCGTGTTTGATGGAGCTAAGGGGAGAGGCCCCTGTACCCCCTTCGTGGCCGGAGATCTGGATGATGTCGGCATTGGCTTTGGCTACCCCTGCTGCCACCGTGCCGATGCCCACCTCCGCCACCAGTTTCACCGACACCTGCGCCTGGGGGTTGACCTGGTGGAGGTCGAAGATCAACTGGGCCAGATCCTCGATGGAGTAGATGTCGTGGTGGGGCGGCGGCGAGATCAGGGTTACCCCTGGCTTGGAGCGGCGCAGCTTGGCAATGTAGGGGCTGACCTTTGAGCCGGGCAGTTGCCCGCCCTCGCCTGGCTTGGCGCCCTGGGCAATCTTAATCTCGATTTGCTGCGCGTTGACCAAGTACTCAGGGGTTACGCCAAAGCGGCCCGAGGCCACCTGCTTCACTGCCGAGCTGGCGTTGTCCCCCATGCGCAAGCCCCTAAGGTGAGGGAACCGCGCCGAGGTTCCCTCCGGCGTCACATCGGTGATGGGGAGGTAGCGCTCTGGGTCCTCTCCGCCCTCGCCGGAGTTAGACTTGCCACCGATGCGGTTCATGGCAATGGCTAGGGTCTCGTGGGCTTCGCGGCTGAGGGCCCCTAGCGACATCCCCCCCGTGGTAAAACGCTTGAAGATGGCTGTAACGGGCTCTACCTCTTCCAGGGGAATGGGATCCCGGTCGCTGCGAAAGTCAAGCAGATCCCGTAGGGCCGTGGGGGGGCGGTTGCGCAAATAGGCCCGGTAGATCTCGTAGTGATCGGGCTGTCCAGAGGCGATGGCCCTATGCAGCAGCTTGGCCATTTCTGGGCTATTGATGTGGTACTCGCCCTTAGGCCGCGCTTGGATAAAGCCAAAGTTCTCCAGCTTTTTCGAGGTGAGCTGGGGGAAGGCCCGCTGGTGATTTACCATGCCCTCGCGAGCCAAGTCCGCCAGCGTCATTCCCCCCACCTGCGACACCGTGCCGCGGAAGGCCAGGTCAATCACCTCTTGGCTGAGACCGATGGCCTCGAAGATCTGGGCCCCGTGGTAGCTGGAGAGGAGGGAAATGCCCATCTTGGAGAGGATCTTGAGCAACCCCGCCTCAATGGCTGCCCGGTACCGCAATTGGGCTTCGGCCACAGAAATCTGGGGCAGCTTGCCACTGGCCATCTGGGTCTGGGTCTTGGGCTTGTGCCACCACTGGCGCACCGCCTCGTAGGCCAGGTAGGGGCAGACGGCGCTGGCCCCGTAGCCAATTAGGCAAGCAAAGTGGTGAGTGCTCCAGCACTGGGCCGTCTCCACCACCAGAGAAGCGCGTAGGCGCAGCCCCTCCTGGATGAGGTGATGGTGGACGGCTCCCACGGCTAGCAGAGGGGGGATCAAGGCCTGCTCAGCGCTGAGGCCCCGATCCGAGAGGATTAAGATCTCTGCTCCCTCCCGCACTGCTTGCGCTGCCTCTTGGCAAAGGGCCCGCACTTGGGCAGCCATTCCTGCTGGCCCGGCGGCGATTGGGTAGAGGGTCGGCAGCGTGCGACAAGGAAAGGGCGTGCGCTGCAGGGCGGCCAGCTCCGCCTCGTTGAGCACGGGGCTGCGTAGGTGCAGCAGGCGAGCATGCTCGGGCCGGATCTCCAGCAGGTTGCCTTTGGAGCCCAGGTACATGTCCAAAGACATCACCAAGCTTTCCCGCAGGGGATCGATGGGGGGGTTGGTCACCTGGGCAAAGCGCTGCTTGAAGTAGTCATAAAGGGGGTGGGGCTGGGTGGAGAGCACCGCCAGCGGCGCATCATCCCCCATGCTGAAAACCGGCTCTTTGCCTGTGGCCGCCATCTCCTCGATGATCATCTCCACGTCTTCCAAGGAGTAGCCGCAGGCCGTCTGCAGCTGGAGGAGTTGCTCCTCGGTAAGCTGCGGGGCGCTCTCAAAGTCTTGGCTAGCAAGCTGAACGCGGTAAGCCCTCAACCACTCCCCATAGGGGCGCTGAGCTGCCACCTGGGTCTTGATCTCCCAGTTTTTGTAGAGCTGGCCGCTTTGCAGATCCACCATGAGCATCTGCCCTGGCCCCAGCCGCCCCTTTTCTAGGATCTCGGCTTCCGGCAGGGAAACCACCCCCGCTTCCGAGGCGACCACCAGCAATCCATCGCGGCTAAGGGCGTAGCGGGCCGGGCGTAGGCCATTGCGATCCAGCGTGGCTCCAATAGTTTTGCCATCGCAGAAAACCACCATGGCCGGCCCATCCCATGCTTCCTGCAGGCCGGCAAAAAACTCGTAGAAGTCGGCCACTTCGGGATGATTGGCTAACTCCGGCTGGTGGCGGTAGGCCTCCGGGATCAGCACCATCATTGCCTGCTGGCTGGAGTAGCCCGAGGCAATCAAGAGCTCGAAGACCGCGTCCAGGCCTGCTGAGTCGCTGGTGCCGGGGTCAATGACGGGTTTGAGCTCCTCAATAGCCTCGCCCCAAAAGGGATGGGCCAAAGAGGACTCGCGGGCAGCCATCCAGTTGACATTGCCCAGGTAGGTATTGATCTCGCCGTTGTGGCAGAGGTAGCGGAAGGGTTGGGCCAGGGACCACCGGGGCAGGGTGTTGGTGCTGAAGCGGCGGTGGTAGGTGGCGTAGGCAGTGGTGTAGAGGGGGTCTTGCAGATCGCGGTAAAACTGGCCCAGCGCGGCTGACTGCACCATGCCTTTATAGACAATCAGCCGGCAGGAGAGGGAGGCAAAGTAGAGGGAATGAACGCCAAACCGGCTCTCCACCTGTCGCCGCAGGCGCCGCCGCAAGAGGTAAAGCTGCCGCTCCAGCTCGTCTCCCTCCAGCGTGGGGTGAGTAAGCAGCATCTGCCAGATGGAGGGCAGGGTCTGCCGTGCCATCGGCCCCAGGCAGTCTGGATTGACTGGCACCTGGCGCCAGATGGGCTGCCCCCACTCCGTGGTCACCAAGTAGTCCTCGATGAGCTGGCGCACTGCCTGGCACTCAGCGGGATCCTGAGGCAAAAACAGCATGCCCACTGCGCTGCGGCTGGGATCCCAAGCTCGAATGGCCTCAAGCTCTGCCTGCAGCAGCTTCCAGGGAATAGCTGTAGCAATACCGGCTCCATCCCCACTTTGGCTGTCCCCGCCGCAGCCGCCGCGGTGCTCCATGCAGGCAAGGGCAGCGAGGGTTTTTTGCAGCAGCTCGTGGCTGGCTCTTCCCTGGCGATCTACCAAAAACCCGACGCCACAGCTATCCCGCTCTTGAAAGTGCCAGCTTGCGTTCAGGATGGGAGCCGGATTCATAGGGTTGAAGAAACAGTCTTGGAGCAGTCCACGCCTTTTGAGATATGGAAGACTAGCATATCGCAATCAATCCTACAGGAAAAGGGGGCAGACCCAAGACAGGCTGGACTTTGCCGATGGGGAAAGAAAGGCCAAAAGGTTTGCTATGAACAAAACCAGGGCAAATGCCCCAGCTTGCCTTGGTTCGCCGGGTTGCCAAGTGGCAATTTTTTTACCTAAAGAAGTCGGGAAATACATTTCGCAGATTAGAGAGCTGCTCGTTAAAGCAGGTGAGGCGATCCCCACTAGCGCTCACCATCGTTAGGTCGGCCCGCCCGGTCGCGCCCTCGGATCCCAAGAGAGGAACGCTCATCCGGCTGGGATCCTCAGGATTCTGGGAGACGCGGATAACAGCTCGCTCTCGGTTGAACTGATAGGCCTCGGCCACGTAGCGGATGGGCTCACTCAAGCTGGGCTCCACTGGCAAGCCGGGGGCTGGCAAAAGATCCACTAGCTCGGTAAAGGTGCCGCTCCGCAAGCCCACCACGGCAGCAGCTCCCAACTGGTTGCAGATGGCAATGAGCACGGGTTCCTGGGCGCTGGCGCTGACGTTGGTCAAGGCGACAGTGACGTTGGCCCGGCTGGGTGCTGGGGGATAAGTAATCTCAAAGAGGCGGGCAGGGGCATTGCCCAGCTCGTCGCGGATGCGAAAGCGAAGCTGCCCCCTGTAGGGCAGGATGGAAGAAAAGTAGAAGCCGAAGCGGTCACTGGGGCCACGTCCAGGGATGTTGGCCTGGCCAGGGACGTAGGCGAGGACGGCCCGGCTTTGCCAGGTGTTGGGGGGCGCGTAGGGCAGCAAGGGGCCGCTGTCAAGGCTGGGGGGATCCTGGGGAGGTGGATCCGGCTGGCCATCCCTGTTTAGATCCAGGCCATTGCCCAAAAAGGCCACTGAGCGCTGGAGCAGGATGGGGCGGTTTTGGTTATCGACTAGAGGAGGTCGCCCTTCCGCCAGCCCTGCGTTCTCCACATAGACGTTAAAAGGGCGATTTAAGATCTGGTTGTCCCGCCGCCGCCGCACGTTGAACTGGAGGTAAGGCCCCACCGCACCTGCTGTTGGGGATCCCCCTGTAATTTCAAAGTCATCGGCCCGCAAAAAGGCGTTTTCTAGCGGGCTAAGCGGAGTTGTTGCCTCCCCGCAGCCGACTAGGCCAAGGGCAAAGGCTACTAAAGCTACAAAGGTTGCACCAGATCCCCCCTTTCTGGGGAAAGCTCGGTCTTTCCAGGCCGGCAGGCAAGCTTTGGCTTCAGCACTCATCTCCACAACAGTTGGCAAGGGTTTGCCGCCCGCAACCTGCCCAATGGCCTGTACCACTATACCGCTCTGAAAGACTTATACAACCCCGGACAAAAGCGGACTTTTGATCCAGGTTGAGGCTTTCTTCCTGCTTCCACGACCCGTAGCTAGTGGTAGGCTTAACACCTACTACCCCGCCAGAGGGATCTCCGCAGGCGTGACTTCCCCGCGAGCTGCAGGTAGTTGCTCCTTGCTCTTAGAGAGCACACAGGCTAAAGACGGAGCCTACTTTAGCCTAGGCAAAGTGCCTGCCAGACAAAGATGCACCTGCAAGTCTACTAGCGCAGCTAATCCACGTCAAGGCAGAAAGTTCGTTACGCCACGCAGCGGCGCTCGCGTCAGCGGGACCGAGTCCTCATTGTCCAGTGAATCAAGGACTAGAGGAGAGCCCTAGGCTCGGTTTCTTATGCAGCTTGCTAGCCTAGAGGGAGCGAAAGGTGGATGCCCATGTCAAATACTCCTGCGGTCTTGGTTCAACACCTCCAGAAGCGCTACGGCTCCACGGTGGCTGTGGCGGATGTCTCCTTCCAAGTAGAGCCCGGCCAGATCTACGGCATTCTTGGCCCCAACGGCGCCGGCAAAACCACCACTCTGCACTGCCTGTGCACCCTGCTGCGCCCTGACGCGGGCCGGATCGAGGTGTGCGGGATCCCGGTCAACGAAAACCCCAGGGCAGTACGCGAAAAGCTGGGCTTTGTTGCCCAAGAGGTGGCTTTAGATAAGGTGCTGACGGGGCGAGAATTGCTGCAGTTGCAGGCCGACCTCTACCACCTGCCGCGGCCCTTGGCCCGAGAGCGGATTGCCACCGTCCTTGAATTGCTGGGGCTGGCCGACCGTGCCGACCAACGCATTGGCACCTACTCCAGCGGTCTGCGCAAACGCCTAGATCTGGCGGCAGGGCTGCTCCACCAGCCCCAGGTGCTGGTTTTGGACGAGCCCACGGTGGGCCTGGATATCCCCAGCCGGCAGGCCATCTGGGACTTTCTGCGCCAGCTTAGAAACACCGGCGTCACGGTGGTGCTCAGCAGCCATTACCTGGAAGAGATCGATCTATTGGCTGACCGGGTGGCCATCATCGACCGCGGCAAGGTGATCGCCGAAGGAACCCCAGAAGAGCTGAAAGCCCGTGTCGGCGGCGAGCGCATCACCGTCAAGCTGCAGGAGTTTGCCCCACCAGAACTGGCCCAGCGGGGTGCCGAACTGCTGGCCTCTCTGCCCTTTGTCCAAAAGGTGGTGATCAACAGCGCCCAGGGCAATGCCCTCAACTTGGTGGTGCAGCGGAATGGGGAGGATCCCCTCAGCCAGATCCGCGCCCACCTTGAGGCCCACGGGCTGGAGGTCTTCAGCAGTACCCAATCTCGCCCCAGCCTGGACGACGTGTATTTGGCGGCAACCGGGCAAACCCTCCTGGATGCAGAGCTGGCAGCTGCCGAGTCCAACTTAGGCAAGAAAAAGTAGTTTTTCCCTGATTCCCAATCCTTACCAAGTTTGCAGGAGCCTTCGTATGACCTCTGCTGCTTCCCCAATTCCCCTTTTGACAGCAGAATTTTGGCAGGAAACTTTTGCCCTCACCCGCCGCTTGTTTATCCAACTGCAGCGTCGCCCTGTAACCCTGCTGGTTGGAATCATCCAGCCGCTGCTCTGGTTGATTTTGTTTGGAGCCTTGTTTCAGAATGCCCCTACTGGCATTTTTGGGGCCGGGCAAAACTACACCCAGTTTTTGGGAGCAGGCGTGATCGTGTTTACGGCCTTTGGCGGGGCTTTGAATGCGGGGGTGCCGGTGATTTTCGACCGGGAGTTCGGATTTTTAAACCGACTGCTGGTGGCTCCCCTCACCTCTCGCTTTTCCATTGTGCTGGCCTCCAGCCTGTTCATCGTCAGCGTGGCGCTGCTGCAGACGGCGGCAATCGTGGGGGCAGACTACGTCCTCGGCGGCGGGATCCCAGACGTGCGGGGCTTGGCGGTGGTGGCCTTGATCGTGGGCCTGTTGGTCTTGGGCTTCACTGCCCTGAGCTTGGGCCTAGCCTTTGCCATGCCGGGGCACCAGCAGTTGCTGGCTTTTATCTTTCTGGTCAACTTGCCTTTGATCTTCTCCAGCACGGCTTTGGCTCCCCTCGGCTTCATGCCCACCTGGCTGCGCTGGGTGGCCAGCCTTAACCCGCTCACCTTTGCCATCGAGCCAATTCGCCACGTCTACCGCACCAGCACCTGGAGCTTTGCCGATGTGGTGCTACAGGCTCCCTGGGGCAATCTCACCCTAGCGGGATCCCTGGGGCTCTTGACGGGGTTTGTGGTGGTGTCAGTGCTGCTGGTGCAGGGGGTGCTGCGCAAGGGCTTGGCCTGAGGGGCTTTGGGACTGGCTCGGGGAAGCCGAGTTGGTCTTGTGCCTTTCAAAGTCAATGGCAAGAAGCAGACTTCTCCTTTTGTCCTGCTACCTGGCTCCTTTTCGGAGGACGTTGGAGATTTTGGCCATGGCAGTTCTTGAAGATTGGCAGCGCTCCAAGCTAGATCCCAGCGACGATGCCCTCTTTTACAGCTACCCCCGCTTTGTAACCCATGTAGATGCTGGCTTCATCGGCCAGCTCACGGATCTCTACCGCCATTACTTGCGGCCCCAAACTCACATTCTCGACCTAATGAGCAGTTGGGTTTCCCATCTGCCGCCGGAGATGGATTTTGCCCATGTGGAAGGGCACGGGATGAATGCCGAAGAACTGGCGGCTAACCCTCGGCTTAACCATTTCTTCGTCCAGAACCTCAACCAAAACCCACTCCTGCCTTTCCCGGACTGCACTTTTGATGCCGTGCTGAACGCGGTTTCGGTGCAATACCTGCAGCAGCCGGAGCGAGTGTTTGCCGAGGTGCATCGCATCCTCAAGCCCCAGGGCCTGTTTATTGTCAGCTTCTCCAACCGCATGTTTTTCCAGAAGGCAATCCAGGCCTGGCGGGACAGCTCGGAGGCAGAGCGGGTGGAGCTGGTCAAGCGCTATTTCGAGGCGGTGCCAGGGTTTGAGATCGTCGAAGTCATCCAGCGGCCTGCTCCCCTGAGTTGGCTTGCCTTTCTGGCCGGAGGGGGTGGGGATCCTTTCTACGCCGTGGTTGGGCGGCGAGCTGCAGCTTAAGAGGCAGTAAGCGAAAGCTAGGGCAGCTCTACCGAGGTAGGCTTAGAAGCATAGGTCAGGCCCCAGCCCAATTTCTCACGCATGACCCGGAAGAACTCCGGTCGGCGTAGGCGAATCAGGTCTGTGCAGTAGGGGGCGCGGACGACGCGAATTTGGTCTTCTGGCAGGATGTAGCAGCCAGCATTGCCGTCCGCTACCAAAACCAGCGGCTGAGGGCTGGCGGGGCTGATCCACACCTCTTCCGAATCGGGAAAGACCAGAGCCCGTGAGGCCATCGAGTGGGGGCAGATAGGGATCAACTGCAGCACGGGCAGGCTGGGAGTGATGACCGGTCCTCCTGCAGAAAGGGCATAGGCGGTGGAACCTGTGGGGGTGGCTAAAATGATGCCGTCGGCGGCCACATCTAGAGGGGAGTGCTCCCCAATGGTGACTTCAAAGTGGCACATGCTGGTCAAAGGCTCGCGGTGGAGCACCATCTCGTTGAGGCTAAGCACTTCCCAGCGCAATTCGTTGTCGCGGTAGGCCTGCACCAGCAACATGCTACGGCGATCCAGAATGTACTCGCCGGCAATGGCTGCCTTGGCCGCCTCTTCTAGGTGGGTTAGGTAGGTCTCCGTCAGAAAGCCCAAGTGGCCAGTGTTCACGGCCAGCAAGGGGATCCCTTTGGGAGCCAATTGCCGGGCTGCTGCCAAAACGGTGCCGTCTCCCCCCAGCACTACGGCAAACTTCATGTTCTCGTCAAAGCCGGCGGGGGCCAGGCTGTCCACCTTGGTCAAGCAGACGGGACTGTCAAGCTTGGCGTAGCCGAGGACGCCGCCCCAATTGGGGGCCACACAGACTTCCCACCCCTGCTCCTGAAACCAGCGGGAAAGGGTTTCGCTGCTGCGTTTAGCGGCAGGCTTGGCGTCGTTGTAGAGGATACCGACCTTGGGCTTGCTCATGGGAGGGGGAAGAGGCAGAGCGGTGCCAAAACTCTATCAGTTCTAGATAGCTGCCGCAAAAAAGAGCTGGCCCCCTGGCCCTAGCTCGGGTCACCGCCAGGGATAAGCTGGAAGAGCTCCCCAGTGAGTCTCTGGACGGGCTGAGGGGAGTTGAAAATGTTGTTCGCTTTTTCCCATGCAAGCCTGTACCCTGGTCGCCCGCGCCAAGATCAATCTTTACCTAGAGATCCTCGGATCCCGCCCCGACGGCTATTCCGAGGTGGCCATGATCCTGCAGAGCATCGCTTTGGCGGATCGCGTGCGTCTCCAGCGCCGCCCCCACGGGATCCACCTAATCTGTAACCACCCGGAAGTGCCGGCAGATGCCCGCAACCTGGCCTACCGCGCGGCTGAGCTGCTGCAAAAGGAGTGCCAGACCAATCTGGGGGTGGAGATCCACATCGAGAAGCAGATCCCCGTGGCGGCGGGCTTGGCAGGCGGCTCGGCCAATGCAGCGGCAGTTCTGGTGGGGCTGAACCAGCTCTGGGGCTTGGGCCTGACGGTCAGAGAACTGCAGCACTTGGCGGCCCGCTTGGGATCCGACATTCCCTTTTGCGTGCAGGGGGGCACCCAGCTAGCCACAGGACGGGGAGAAGTTTTACAGCCGCTGGCCGACTGGGAAGGGATCCCCCTGCTGTTGGCCAAGCCCAAGCGCCTTGGGATCTCCACTGCCTGGGCCTATCAAGCCTTTCGCGCTCACCGTGCCGCTTCCTTGCCTTCTGCGGGATCCTCTCTGCCGACCTTGCCCCAAGTCCTCGCTGCTCTGGGGCGTCGGGATCTGCTGGCCTTGGCCCGCAGTTTGCGCAACGACCTGGAGCAGCCAGTTTTGGCCGAGTACGCTATCGTGGGAAAATTGCGCCAGGCCCTGCTGGAGGTAGGGGCGTTGGGATCCCTGATGTCGGGCTCGGGGCCGACAGTGTTTGGGCTTATGGCCAGCCTGGAGGGGGCTGCTCAAGCCTGCGAGAGCCTGCGCCGCCGCTTTCCGGAGGTGGACTTCTGGGTAACCCAGTTTGCTCCCACTGGGATTCTGCTGGAGCCGGATCCCCACCCTCTCGATCCCCCTAGAATTGCTAGCTAGCCTAGCCAGGAAACAGGCCCTGATAACCGGTGGAACATTAAAGCTCTGTAGTTCAGACTAAAAATTAGCTTGGCTGCGGGCCCAAGAAGAAGATGAGCGAGAGGACGTTGTTTGACAAAGTCTGGGACGCCCATACGGTGCGGATCTTGCCCTCAGGGCAGACGCAGTTGTTCATTGGGCTACACCTCATCCACGAGGTCACCAGCCCCCAGGCTTTTGCCATGCTGCGGGAGCGCAATCTGCCAGTTCTTTTTCCAGAGCGGACGGTGGCGACGGTAGATCACATTATCCCCACCGACAACCGGACGCGACCTTTTGCGGATCCCTTGGCGGAGGAGATGATCCAGGAGCTAGAGCGCAACTGTCGCCAATACGGCATCCGCTTCTACAACAGCGGCTCCGGCCGGCAGGGGATCGTGCATGTGATTGCGCCGGAGCTGGGGCTGACGCAGCCGGGGATGACCATTGCCTGCGGCGATAGCCACACTTCTACCCACGGCGCCTTTGGAGCCATTGCCTTTGGCATCGGCACCAGCCAGGTGCGGGACGTGCTGGCCACCCAAACTCTGGCCTTGTCCAAGCTCAAGGTGCGTCGCATCGAGGTGCAGGGCACGTTGGGGCCGGGGGTTTACGCCAAGGATGTGATCCTGCACATCATCCGCAAGCTGGGGGTCAAAGGCGGGGTGGGCTACGCCTACGAGTACGGCGGCAGCACTGTCGAGGCGATGAGCATGGAAGAACGCATGACCCTCTGCAACATGTCCATCGAAGGAGGAGCCCGCTGCGGCTATGTCAATCCCGACGCCGTGACCTTTGAGTATTTGCGGGGGCGGGAGTTTGCTCCTCAGGGATCCGATTGGGAAGAGGCTGTGGCCTGGTGGCAAAGCCTAGCCAGTGACCCCGACGCTGTCTATGACGACGTGGTGGTGTTTCAGGCCTCCGAGATCGCTCCCACGGTTACCTGGGGGATTACCCCCGGCCAAAACATTGGGGTGGACGAGCGGATCCCGGCTCCCGAGGAGCTGCCAGAAAGTGAGCGGGAGCTGGCTAGGGAAGCCTACGCCTACATGGGCTTGCGGCCAGGGGATCCCATTGTAGGCACGCCGGTAGATGTCTGCTTTATTGGCAGCTGCACCAATGGTCGCTTGAGCGATTTGCGGGAGGCAGCCAAGGTTGCCAAAGGCCGGCGGGTAGCGCCTGGAGTGAAAGCGTTTGTGGTGCCTGGCTCCGAGCGGGTCAAGCAGGAGGCCGAACAGGAAGGCTTGCGGGAAATCTTTGAGGCAGCAGGGTTTGAGTGGCGGGATCCCGGCTGCTCCATGTGCTTGGCTATGAACCCAGACCGCTTGGTAGGGCGGCAGATTAGCGCCTCTTCCTCCAACCGCAACTTTAAGGGCCGCCAGGGATCCCCCACAGGGCGCACTCTGCTCATGAGCCCGGCCATGGTGGCGGCAGCAGCAGTGAGCGGCAAAGTGGTGGACGTGCGGACGCTGCTTTAGTCGGAGCTAGAGGAGGCCAGAAGGGGGTAGAAGTGACCCACCGGTCCCTGACCGGCCCCAATGGCCAAAGGATGCCGCAGGGCTTCGGTAACATAGGCCTTGGCCAGCAGCGTTGCCGTCAGGGGATCCTTCCCCCAAGCCAGTTGCGCCGCAATGGCTGCCGAGAGGGTGCAGCCGGTGCCGTGGGTGTGGCGGGTGGGGATCCGCTTGCTTTTGAGCACCTCGAGCCGCTCGCCGTCAAACCACACGTCCACCCCCTGCAGTTCTCCCGGCATGCCTCCCCCCTTGACCAGTACAGCCTTACAGCCTAGGGCGTGGATGCGGCGGGCCGCCGTCTCCATATCCGCCAGCGACTGCAGTTCCATCCCCGCCAAAATCTGGGCTTCGTAGCGGTTGGGGGTAACAACCTGAGCCAGGGGAATTAGCCGCTCGCGGATGGCCTGGATGGCGTCCTCCGCCAGCAGCTTGGCCCCCGTGCGGGAGACCATTACCGGATCTACCACCAGTGGCTGCAGCGCCCAGCGCTCCACTTGGCGGGCCACCTCGCGCACGATCTCGGCATTGAGCAACATGCCGGTTTTGATCCCTTGCACCCCAATGTCCTGCACCACCGCTTCAATTTGAGCAGCCACTGCCTCTGGCGGCAGCGCATCCACGCGGTTGACCCCCAGGGTATTCTGGGCAGTTACGCAGGTGAGGGCGGAAGTGCCATGAACCCGCTGGAAGGCAAAAGTGCGCAGATCCGCTTGAATGCCGGCTCCGCCGCCGCTATCGGATCCGGCAATGGTGAGGGCGACAGGGGGGCGCTGCTCGGCCAAAGTTGGAGCTGGTGAAGCTGGTTCAGATACAGACATTGGCTAAACGAGAAAAGCTAACGAGGGCACTGCTGGTAGCTATCAGCTTGCTGGCTCCCAACCCCCTAGAGGGGGCTAGAAGCTGGCTAAGCGTGAATCTAGTAGCCATTGTCGGTAGTAGCCACCACCTCTACCCAAACCCTATCCCCCTCCACCGCCGTCAGACTCCAGCGCAGGAGGCGGGCCGTTTGCCCCAGCTCTCGGGCGACTTGGTGGAGAAGGGATCCCTCCAGTTGAGCAGCAGAAAGTGGCAAACTCAGGGGCAAAGCTAGACGCAGAAAATGTAGCTTCACAGGTTCCTCACGCTGAACTCGCGCCAAGCAAGGAGGACAGAGCTAGCGGCCAAACTGCAAACGATAGACCTCTTCCTCCTGATCTGTTTCCACCTCCAGATCGGAGGTAGGATAGGCCACGCACAGCAGGACAAACCCCTGAGCCTTGAGCTCGGGCCCGATCACGGCGTTAGGCTGGGCCACGGATCCCGACTTCAGTCGCCCTGCACAGGTGGTACAGACACCTGCTTGGCAAGAAGAGGGCAGCTCTATGCCGTGTTCAAGAGCCGCCTGTAAAACCGTCTGCTCCGCCGCCGCAGGAAAGCGGTAGGTTTGGCCCCGGTGATGGACAGTTATCTGGTAAACCATGACGGCCCTCAAGAACCCGCCTGCGAAGAGGTGCGAGCCACTGTTAGCGTCTGCGGCTGGCGCATTTTCTTTATCTGAACCTCAATCTTCTGAACCCCTTCCGCCTTCAGGTCGGCGATGTAGTTGCCTTTGTGCGCTTCTGCTTCCTCCAGGCTAGTAAAGGGGCCGTAATAGTAGGTGCAGTCGTCGGTGGCAATCTCAATCCAAACCGCTAAGCCGCGCAGCCTATCCAAGAGGCTGATCAACCTCTTCAGAAGACTAGTCAAAGGGTTGCTCACAGGATCGATCCCTCGCTAAGAAGTGGCCTGCAGTCACTTAGATTCTACTGCGTTTGTTGAGAATTTGTTGAGAAATGTTTCAGTGCGCTTGAGCTGGTGAGGGGAGCGCTGCCGGTGGATCTCGTAGAGGACGATGCCCGCTGCTACCGAAGCATTCAAGCTTTCCGTGCGGCCCGATAAGGGAATCGACAGCAGTTGGTCGCAGTGGCGCTGGGTAAGCAGGCTAATGCCTTCCCCTTCCGATCCAATCACCAAGGCGACGGGTCGGCGAAAGTCGGCGCTATAGACGGGGGCAGCTCCCTGGCTGGTGGTGCCATAGATCCAAAACCCTTGCTCTTTAAGGTACTCTAGAGCGCGATTTAAGTTCACCACCCGCGCCACGGGCAGGGTGGAGAGGGCGCCAGCTGCCACCTTCATCACTGTCGCGGTCACCCCTGCCGCCCGCCGCTGCGGGATCACCATCCCCTGCATGCCAAACGCCTCCACGCTACGGGCAATAGCTCCTAGGTTGTGGGGATCCTGAATCCCGTCTAGCACCACCAGCACCGGCTGGGGGCTAGCCTGGCGGCTGCGTTCCACCAGCTCTTCTAGATCCACGTATCGATAAGGGGTAGCCTGGGCGGCGATCCCCTGATGGTTAGCTCCACCCGTAAGGAGGTTTAGTCGCTGGGGAGAGACCTCATCAATAACCGTGCCGCGCGCTTTGGCCTCCTCCAAGAGCGACAAAAACTGGGGGCTATACCGTAGCCTCGGCACCACCCAAACCCGGTTGAGGGTAGCACCGCTCCGCAGGGCCGCAAGTAAAGTCTGGCGACCGTAGATGATCTCTTGTTCCGCTTCGGGCTTGGGCTCCATGGGTCGCCGCAACTTGCGTAGGCGAGAAGGCTTAGGCATGAGAGGAAGACCTAAATCATCTCAGCCAAAACATCGGTGAGGGCAAGAATGGAGCGCAAGCGGTCGGGATTGGTGAGGTAGAGGTAGCCCAGGATGGTTTCCAGGCCACTGGCATTTTGATAGTCGGCTAGGGGCAGATGCCGAGGTGGGCGACCGCAACCATTGCGGCCCCAGCAGACAATAGCCTGCTCTTCAGGGCTGAGATATGGTAGCAGCGCTAACAGCAGCTTGGCCTGAGCCGAGCCGCACACCCGCCTCACCACCCGCTGATGGTAGCGCTCTAAGCGATCTGGGGGAAACAACTGTTGCCGCCGCACGTGGAGTTCGTAAATGGCATCCCCCAAGTAAGCTAAGGCAGCCGGCGACAGGCGACGGATCTCGGTCGACGGCAATCTTTCGGAACTGGGATCAAGTCCAAGGAGTGGATCGCTCACGGCTGCTGACATGGAAACTGCTCCCGACTGTTTAGCGAAAGGGGGGCTTCACTCTAGTCCTCGTTGGCGACAGCGGTGCGGAGCACCTTATTCGCTACTTTGTGGCATAATCGGCAACCTTGCCAACGAACCTTCTGACTTAACGTGGATTAGCTAGGCTAGTAGGTTGGCAGGTACATCTCTTCTGGTAGGCATTTTGCCTAGGCTCAAGTTAGCTCCGTCTGTAGCTTGTGCGCCCTCTAAGGGCAGGGAGCAGCTACCGTCAGCTTTTTCTTTCAGAGCGGAAACAGGAGATCGCCATTGAGCAACAGCAGGTAGGCAACGATGGCTCCTCCCATTCCCCCTATTAAAAAGCCGGCAGCCAATTCGCTCCAGGCCTGGGATCCCTGGACTGGCCCGCCATGGCGCGGCGAGGAGACGGTGCCGTAGAGAGAGAGGGCCGCCGTCAGGATCAAAATGAGACCACAAGCTCCCAGGAAGCCACTCAGCAGGCCAATAGGCTCGTTGCGCAAAGGCCCGAGTTTGGCAAAGGGCCCCACCAGCCAATAGCCGTGGGCCATACCAATTTCCAGACCCCGCCAGATAGGACTGGCTCCCGGCCGGTTGATCGGCAGCCAACTTAGGAAGAGACGAACGGCAGGCGCGTGGTTAATGGGTGTCTGGAGGTTGCCAATTTGCGGATCCCCTTCTGGGGCCGTGATGTGTTCCTTACCAGAGGGAGCAGTGTCGACAGGGGACTCAGGCATGAGGCAATCTTGTGTCCAGGCCAAGAGAAGCAGGGATCCCCGAGGCTCTGTGGGGATCCCTACCCCTTTATTTAGAACGTCAAAATGTCAGGGAAGAAGCGATTGATCTCAATAAACAGGGCAAGGAAGAAGCTGGAAAACAAAATGAGGGCTACTGGAGCGGTGGTGAGAAATTTGGTGAAGTCAGCCATATCGACCTCTCACAGGGAATGGGTTGACTCAGTTCCTTCCTCAGCGAGGAGAGACGGGGACAGCCTCCTCTGGGGCTTGAATTTCACCGCTGGCAATTTCCTTGAAAGCAGCGGCAGGCCAGGCCAAAGCCGTGAGGAAACAGCGCAGCGCCAAGGGGACGTCGATGATGCTTTCTTTCATCTCCGGCTCCTCGCTATCGCGAACGGCAATTAGGTAGGAGCGGCCTGCCCAGCCCAACCAGCCGGCAAGGTAGAGGAAAAGTAAGCCAGGGATGAGAAACTCACCTGCATGGCTCCAGCGGCCATCGGTAACCAGGTGAGGCAAGCCTTCTTCGCCACAGAGCAGCTTGCTGTAGCGCTCAAAACGCTTTTCGGTTTGGACCAACTTTTGCTGGTAAAGGGGAGCCAACTCAGGGCTAGCGTTGCGGATTTTCTCTTCAAGGCTGCTCAGGCGCTGATCTCGTAGAGCCTGGAAAGCAGGAACTTCGCTACAAGGCTTCAAGCCAATCAAAGGCTCTGCCTGCACTGCCTGGGTAAAACCAAGCGCTAGGCAAAGGGCCAAAAGGAGACTCAAAAGGGTTCGCATGGCAGGATGTGTCCTTGAGCTAGGGACTCAATGGGGAGGAATGCTCAGTGAAGAAACGAGCACCAAACGGTTAGTATCATACTCCTGAGCGCCTTATCCGGAGGGATCTCGGGTTTTAGCTCACACAATTCTTAAGGATCCTGAGGCATTCCCACCCCTTTTTCCCATGGCCTGTGTCCTTGCCATTGAAACCAGTTGCGACGAAACGGCTGTGGCGGTGGTGGAGGCGGAGCCAACCTGGCCAACCTTTGCCCCGCGGCAGCTCAGCTCGGTGGTGGCTAGCCAGATCGACCTCCATGCAGCCTACGGAGGTGTGGTGCCGGAGGTGGCCTCCCGCCGCCATGTGGAAACTTTGCCATTTGTACTGGAGTCAGCGCTGCAGCAGGCCGGGCTAGGCGTAGCCGAGGTGGATGCCATTGCCGTAACTTGTGCGCCGGGCCTGGTGGGATCCCTGCTGGTGGGGCTGATGGCGGCCAAGACCTTGGCGCTGCTCTACGATAAGCCCTTGATTGGGGTACATCACCTGGAGGGCCATCTCTTCAGCGGCTTTTTGGCCACAGCCGACTTGCAACCTCCCTGCCTGTGCCTTTTGGTTTCGGGAGGCCACACCAGCTTGATCTGGATGAAGGATTACGGAGAGTACCAGACAATGGGCCGCACCCGCGACGATGCTGCCGGCGAAGCCTTTGATAAGGTGGCGCGGCTGTTGGGGCTGGGCTACCCGGGGGGGCCCCAGATCGACCGCTGGGCGCAACAAGGGGATCCCCATCGCTTTCCCCTGCCGGAAGGCAAGCTGGACCACCCCTACGACACCAGCTTCAGTGGCCTGAAGACGGCTGTGCTGCGCCTCGTCCAGCACTTGCAGCAGGAAGGCCAGGAGCTGCCCATTGCCGACATTGCCGCCAGCTTTCAGGCCTGCCTAACGCGCGTCCTCACGGAAAAAGCAGTGGCCTGCGCCGAAGCTCTTGGCCTCTCAACCCTGCTGCTGACTGGCGGGGTAGCTGCCAACCGGGAGCTGCGCGCTCGCCTTCTGGAAGCGGGCCAGCAAAAGGGCCTGCGGGTGGTGATCCCGCCTGTTGCCCTCTGTACCGACAACGCCGCCATGATTGGGGCAGCCGGCCTCTGTCACTGGCTGCGCGGGGAGGTCTCCCCCTTGGATTTGGGCGTGGCTTCGCGCATGGCGCTGGAGGAGATCCCTGCTCTCTACACGGCTGGGCGCAAAGATTACCGCGAGCTGCCAACAGGTTCTGCCGTCGCTCTCTGACGCTGTCTCACCTCGAGGTAGATGAGCAAGGCGTTGATGTCGGCAGGGTTGACGCCGCCAATGCGAGCGGCCTGGCCTACGGTCAGAGGCCGGACTGCTGCCAGTTTCTCCCGCGACTCTTTGGAGAGGGTGGGGATGGAGTGGTAGTCCAGATCGGGAGGCAGGGGGCGGTGGTACTGCTTGCTCACCTGCTCGATCTGGGCTTGTTGCCGCTGGATGTAGCCGCTGTATTTGACGGCAATTTCCGCTGCCTCCTGCTCAAAGGGATCCAGCTCCTCATTTCCCAACCCCAGCTCCAGCAGGTTGGCGTAGTGGATCTGGTTGCGGCGCAGGAGCTCAGCTAAGGTGGCGGATCCTTTGATCCCCTGGCCAGTCAGTTGGCTGAGGTGGATCCCGGCGGGGTCGTGGGCCTTAACCCGCTGGGTTTCCAGGCGCTCAATCTCGGCGGCAATACGAGCCTGCTTGGCCTGGAAGAGAGCCCAGCGGCGGTCGTCGATGAGGCCCAACTCTCGCCCTAAAGGAGTGAGGCGCTGGTCAGCGTTGTCGGCGCGCAGGATAAGGCGGTATTCGGAGCGGCTGGTGAGCATGCGGTAGGGCTCCCGCAGCTCTTTGGTGCAGAGGTCGTCGATAAGGGTGCCGATGTAGCTGGACTCGCGCGGCAGCGTGACTAAGGGTTTGCCTTGCACCAACCGGGCGGCGTTGATCCCGGCAATGAGCCCCTGGGCTGCTGCTTCTTCGTAGCCGGTGGTGCCGTTGATCTGGCCGGCACAGAAGAGCCCCTGCACCTTCTTGGTCATCAGGGTGGGATAGAGCTGGGTGGCCGGCAGATAGTCGTATTCCACCGCGTAGGCAGGCCGCAGCATCACGCACCGCTCTAGGCCGGGCAAGGAGCGCAACATTTGGATCTGGATCTTCTCGGGCATCCCCGTCGAGAACCCTTGGATGTAGAGCTCCGGCAGATCCCGCCCCTCGGGTTCGATAAAGACGGGGTGTCTCTCCTTGTCGGCAAAGCGCACGATCTTGTCTTCAATGCTGGGGCAGTAGCGCGGCCCTTTGGCCTCCACCCATCCGCCGTAGACAGGAGTCTCGTGGAGGTTCTCCCGGATGATGCGGTGCGTCTCCGGCGTGGTGTAGGTGAGGTAGCAGTCCATCTGCTCCCGCGGCACCCACACTTCTGGGTCAAAGCTAAACCAGCGTAGGTCTGGATCCCCTGGCTGCCGCTCCATCACGGAGAAATCAACGCTGCGGCGATCCACGCGGGCAGGGGTGCCCGTCTTCAGCCGGCCTGTCTCAAAGCCCAGTTGGCGCAGGGTGTCAGTCAGGCCTTCGACGGCAAATTCCCCCGCACGTCCAGCAGGTTGCCAGTGGCGGCCAATCCAGATGCGCCCTCCCAGAAAGGTGCCCGTGGTCAGGATCACCGCCCGACAGCCGAAGACGCTGCCGAAATGGGTAACCACGCCCACCACTTCCTCGTTGAGCCCCAGCACCAGGTCGGTGACGGTGCCCTCTCGAAGAGTCAGGTTGGGCTGGTTTTCTACCACCGAGCGCATCACCCGCGCGTACTCCCGCTTGTCGGTTTGCGCCCGCAAGGCCCATACTGCTGGGCCCCGCGAGCGATTGAGCACCCGCTTTTGCAAATAGGTGCGGTCGGTAACTTTGCCCATCTCACCGCCGAGGGCGTCAATCTCATGCACCAGTTGCGACTTGGCCGGGCCACCCACGGCGGGGTTACAAGGCTGCCAGGCAATCTTGTCCAAGTTCAACGTCAGCATCAAGGTCCTACAGCCCAGTCGCGCTGACGCTAGGGCCGCTTCACAGCCGGCGTGCCCCCCACCCACGACGATCACGTCGTAGTGGTCAAGAAAGTCCACGTTGTCCCGTCCGACTTTGAGCATACGCTGGCTTCTGCTGGTGAGTACCGGGATCCCAAAGGGCATCAGATTGTTTCAGCTTGTTTTTCCAGTTTAGCGAGAGGGGCAACGCCTGAGATTGTGGGGGCCCTTGACCCCAGCAGCGCCAGCCAGTCCCTTGCTCGTCACTTGACACTCCAGGGTAGGAACCTTCCTGCCTCTTGGCCAGAGCCAAATCCAGACTATTTTAGTCGGGTTTGGTTGACGGGCTAGATCGCGGGTGATAGGATTGACCTCGGGCTGGGTAAGCCAGATCCATCCCTTTCTCCCGCTGAAGGCTTCCTATGACGCCAACCCTTTCCCAACGCCTGCTTGGCTCTGCTGATTTGCCCTCCAACTTTGCCTTGCGTAACCCGCAGGTGGGCTTTAGCCGTTTGCGCTGCCGCGAATGTGGGGCCGAGTACGAGCCGGTCGCCAAGCACGTGTGCGACCTGTGTTTTGGCCCCCTGGAAGTGGTCTACGACTACGACTGGCTCAAGAGCGTCGTCAGCCGGCAGAGCATCCAAGCCGGGCCGCTGTCTATCTGGCGCTATCGGCCTTTCCTGCCGGTGGTTTCGGAGCGCCCTATCGATGTCGGCACCGGCATGACTCCCCTAGTGAAAGCGGAGCGGCTGGGGCGGCGACTGGGGTTAAAAAACCTCTACCTCAAGAACGATGCCGTCAACATGCCCACCCTCAGCTTCAAGGATCGGGTGGTGTCGGTAGCCTTGACCCGCGCCAAGGAGCTGGGCTTTACCACGGTCTCTTGCGCCAGCACGGGCAATTTGGCCAACTCCACGGCTGCCATTGCCGCCCATGCCGGCCTGGAGTGCACTATCTTCATCCCGGCGGATCTGGAGGCAGGCAAGGTACTAGGGTCCCTCATCTACAGGCCCACCGTCATGGCTGTGGAGGGCAACTACGACCAGGTGAACCGCCTCTGCGCCGAGGTGGCGGATCGCTACGGCTGGGGCTTTGTCAACATCAACCTGCGCCCCTACTACGCAGAAGGCTCGAAAACCTTAGCCTACGAGGTGGCGGAGCAACTAGGTTGGCAACTGCCGGATCAGGTAGTGATCCCGCTAGCGTCGGGATCCCTGTACACCAAGGTTTACAAAGGTTTTCAGGAGTTCGTGAAGGTGGGCCTGGTGGCAGAAAAGCCGGTTATTTTCCACGGCGCCCAGGCCCGGGGCTGTGCGCCCATCGCCCAGGCCTTCCGCGAGGGGCGGGATTTTGTTACTCCCGTTAAGCCGAACACCATCGCCAAATCCATTGCCATCGGCAACCCTGCTGATGGCATCTATGCCCTGGAGATTGCCCGCAAGACCGGCGGCCAGATCGAGACGGCCACGGATCCCGAGATCATTGCCGGCATCAAGCTCCTGGCCGAGACTGAGGGCATCTTCACCGAGACGGCTGGCGGCACCACCATTGCCGTGCTCAAACGCCTGGCCGAAGCCGGCCAGCTCGATCCCGAGGCGATTACGGTAGCCTATATTACCGGTAATGGCTTGAAAACCCAGGAGGCGGTGCAGGCGCATGTGGGCCACCCGCTGGTAATTTCGCCTAAGCTGGAGAGCTTTGAACAGGCGCTGGAGCGGGCCCGCACCCTGGAGCGGCTGGACTGGCAGGAGGCCTCGGTTTGAAGCGAGAGGGATCCCCCTGGGCTCTTAACGGCGTCTTAATGAAGAACTGTTTACGATCCCTGGCACAGACCCACTCGCTCAGGAGCTCTGCACCATGCCTATCCTCCGTTCTGTCCGTCACTTTGCGCGTCGCTGCTTGCCGGTGGCAGTGGCCGTGTTGACCCCCCTTGCTTTGGCTCCCACGGCTCGGCCTCAGGGGCTGAACACCATTGCCGTTGAGCTGGAAACTTTGCCCAGCAGCTACTCGACGTTGGCGACGGCTTTGCGGGCGGCGGGGCTGAACACGGCGTTGGCGGGGCCGGGGCCGTTCACGGTCTTTGCCCCTTCCGATGTGGCCTTTGGGCAACTGCCGCCGGGCACCGTGGAGACGTTGTTGCAGCCGGCCAATCGGGATCAGCTCACCCGCATCCTCACCTATCATGTGGTGCCGGGGCGGATTACCTCGTTTGACCTGCGGCCTGGCCAATCGGCCACTCTGACCACCTTGGCGGGGCTGCCGCTGCGGGTGCAGGTGGGAGCCGATGGCAGCATCCGGGTCAACGGGGCCAATGTGAACTTGGCGGATATTCCGGTTTCCAACGGGGTGATTCACGGCATTGACAGGGTGCTGCTACCCTAGTCTTCTAATGTTGGTCGATGGACGAAGCACTGGGCTTATGGCAGTCAAGGTGTTAATTCCCACCACGCTGCGGGCGCTCACCCGGAACCAGGAGGTGGTGAGTTGCGAGGGATCCACCATCCGTGAACTGCTGGAGGCTCTGGAGCAAAGCTATCCAGGCATTAAGGCGCGGCTGTGCGATGAGAGGGGAGAATTGCGCCGCTTTGTCAATCTTTACGTTAACAGCGAAGACATTCGCTTCCTGAAAGGATCCGACACCCCTCTGCAGGATGGAGATGAGGTGAGCATTGTCCCTGCTGTGGCAGGGGGCTGAGGGCTAGTGAGCCTACGGTGGACGCTAGGGACTGGCTGAGCCAGCCGGCGCCGATGGTGGCGCCTGCTCTGCTGGGCATGGTGCTGGTGCGGCAATTTGCCGATGGGCTGCAGGTGCGGGCCCAGATTGTGGAAACAGAAGCCTATACAGCTGGGGATCCGGCCTGCCACGCCTATCGCCGTAAGACCCGCCGCAACCAGGTGATGTTTGGGCCGCCAGGGCATCTCTACGTCTATCGCATCTACGGCCTCTACCACTGCCTGAACATCGTCACCGACGCGGAGGGGATCGCGTCAGCCGTTCTAATCCGCGCAGCCCAGTTGGATTGCCTGCCGGAGTGGATCCCGGCCAATAAGCGCATGAAACCGGCGCGGGTGGCGGCGGGTCCGGGCCTACTCTGTCAGGCGTTGCGCATTGACGGATCCCACAACGGCTGGCGGCTGGAGCCGGTGGCAGTCGGCCAGGAAGGCATTTGGCTGGAGGGATCCCCTGCCTGGGAGGCACAGTTCCCCATTGTCCAGACCACCCGCATCGGCATTACCCGCGGTGCGGAGCTCCCGTGGCGCTGGTACATTAAGGGGCATCCGGCAGTGTCCTGCTACTAGAAGGGCAAGATGAACCCAAGCCCTGCGGGTCGCCAGTGGGGGAGCTTGATGCTTCTGGCTGCTCTGGCGCTTGGGGCAGCCTCACCTCTTTGGCGGCAGAAACCTGAATTGCGCTAGGGGTGCCGGTAGTCCTCAGATCTGCCTGGGGCGGAGGCAAGCTGAGGGGCACCGATCCCCAGAAGCGACGGCAGCGAAAGCTTCTGCTCGGGATCCCGTCTCTAACTGTTGGGCGAACAAAAACAGACCTGGCTTAGTAAGCATCAGATTGCAGCTGGCTTTTCGAAAGGGATTTGCGTAAGGATAGAGGGAGTGAGGGGTGCAACTCACCCTTGGGTGAGACAGATTAAGCATGAGTAGAGTTAGGGTTAAAGGCCCAGGACGGTGGTTCGGGGGCTTCTCCTTGCCCAATAGACGCTGGGGCGCGGCTGTCCAAAGGAAGGCAGCGGAGCGATTTCTGCCGGCTTTTAGGTAGTCGGTGTCAACATGAGGGGTTTGGGTTGCTGCCACTTCCCAGCTTGTGGGAGAGGATGAGCTGCACGATGCCACGACGGGTTTCCCCTGCGCCGCTCTCCCTGCCTGCACTCAGTGCCCTGGTGCTGGCCCTCTCAGCCTGCGGCGAGCTCTCTTCCTCGAATGTCTCTCCCAGCCTTGTTCCCCCTTCTACCCTGCAGCCAGTTTTCACGCCAACTCCCCTTGGTCTTTCCACCTTTGCCCTTACGCTCGAACAGGCCCGCCAATCGGGTTTGGCGGTGCCCAGCAACCGCATCGTTTTGCTGCTCCAAGAACAGGGATCCGATCTGGTGGCCCAGCTGCCGGCTTCTGAGGTGGAGCGCTGGCTGGCCCGCACCCCCACCTGGCCGGGGGTGGAAGGGATCGACCTGAGCATTAACCTGGGCAGCTATCGCCAGACTGCCAACGCGCCCCTGCGCCTGGGGCAACCAGCCACCTTCACCTTTACCGACCCGCCCGCTGGCGAAGCCGAGCTTAGGGCTGTCGCCTACCGGGGATCCACCACCTTGGCACAAGGAAAGGGATCCCTGACTCTTTCTGCCCGCTCTGGAAGCGCTGACAGCAGCAGTCGCCGCCTGAGCCTGCTGGTGCTCTCCGAGGTGGAAGTGCCGCTGCTGCACGCAGGGGCAGGGGTGCCGGCGCCTGGCCAGCCGTTGTTGCTGTCGGGGGAAAATCTGGAGCGGGTGGAAAGCGTTCTTTTTGCCTCAGCCGCCAATCCGGAGCGCATCCTGAGGGGGGAAATTCGCTCGCGCAGCCGCAACAGTCTGACGGTGATGCCGCCAGCCTCTCTTTCCGGCACGGTCTGGGTGGCGGTGGCCGACGCTGAAGGACAAGGACTGGGAACCTGGGTTTACGAGTGGCCCACTCCCACCCCCACTCCTACAGCGGCCTCGGGCTGGAGAGTGGAGACCCTCCTCGATGGCCGCACCGCTGCGGCAGCCAAGCCGGAGGGCAGCAGCTCCGATAACGAAGGGGAGGCCGGGATCTTCCTGCAGCAGATCGGCGGCATTGCCGCAGACCCCGAGGGGTTCTTTTACTTAGCCGACCCGGCCCAGCACCGCATTTTCCGGCTTTCCCCTGAAGGGGAACTGGAGGTGTGGGCGGGCAGCGGCAGGGCTGGCCACCGGGATGGGGTGGCGGAGCAGGCCCAGTTTCACTCCCCCCAAGGGCTACTTTGGGATCCCAAGGGGGGGTTGTGGGTGGCCGACAGCGGCAACCATTGCCTGCGCTACATCAACCGACAGCGGCGGGTGAGCACCTTTGCCGGCACCTGTTCAGCCGGCCACCGAGATGGAGAGCGCGACGAGGCGCAGTTTCGCGAACCCTTTGGCCTGGCCCTGGGTCTGGACGGCAGCCTTTACGTGGCCGATCGCGCCAACCGCCGCATCCGCCGCATCACTCCCACGGGCAAAGTGACGACGGCCGCTGGCACCGGCCAGCCGGGATCCGCCGATGGGCCGGCAGAGCAAGCCCAGCTTCTGGAGCCGACAGCTCTGGCAGTGGACAAGGCGGGTAACCTCTGGATTGCCGATAGGCATCGCCTGCGCCGGCTCTCTGCCAACGGACACCTGACCACCCTCTCCCAGGCGGAAGCAGGCTACCGCGATGGCCCTCTGGCGGAGGCCCGTTTTCAAACCCTTGCAGGGCTGGCCTTCGACAGTGCGGGGGTCCTCTGGCTGGCCGACCAAGACAACCGCCGCATTCGCCGTCTTCAGCCCAGCGGGCAGGTCTCTACCCTGGCCGGGGGGGATGAGCCGGGCTGGCAGGATGGCCCGGTTGCCTCAGCTCGCTTCCAGCGGCCTGGCTCTCTACTTGCCTTGCCAGACGGCAGCTTGGTGGTGGTGGATGCTGGCCTGCCTGGCTTGCGGCGTCTTAGCCGCGTCGTCCCCTAGCCCGCCACTCCCGTTTCGAGGGGATCCTCCTAGCCGCCACGGTGGCGGGCCAGGGCCGCTTCGTAAGCCCGCCGACTGGCCTGCAGGGACTTTCCCAAATCCACCACGGGGCGGGGATAGTCTACCCCCAGCCGCACGCCAAACTGCTTTTGCTCAGCGGCGCTGAGACGGTAGGGCTCGTGGATCTTGTCCCCCGGGATTCCGGCCAGCTCCGGCAGCCAGTGGCGTAGGTAGTGGCCCTGGGGATCGTAGTCGCGAGATTGCTTGGGAATGTGGAAGTAGCGAAAGCCGCGGGCATCGTTGCCCACGCCGGCGGTGTAGTTCCAGTTGCCGTAGTTGCTGGCCACGTCGTAGTCAATCAGCAGCGACTCAAACCATTCCGCCCCCAAGCGCCAGTCGATCCCCAGGTTCTTGGTGAGAAAGCTGGCCACATTCTGCCGCCCGCGGTTGGACATAAAGCCGGTGGCGGCCAACTCCCGCATGTTGGCATCCACCAGAGGGTAGCCGGTCTCGCCGCGGCACCAAGCCTGAAAGCGGTCCCAGTCCTGCTGCCAGGGGATGGGGATCCCTTGGATCCCCGAGGGACGAAACAGCTTGGCGCCATGCTTGGCCAGGATGAAGCGAAAGTAATCCCGCCACAGCAGCTCGAAGACCAGCCAGTAGGTGGATTCGTTGCGCACCCGCTCCTCCTCGTAGCGCTTGACTTCGGCATACACCGTGCGAGGAGAAAGGCAACCCAACGCCAACCAGGCAGAAAGACGCGAGCTGTCGTTGGGATCCAGCATGCCGTTGCGGGTTTCTTTGTAGACGCGCAGCCGATCCAGATCCCAGATGTAGATCTGCAGGCGCGCCTGGGCAGCGGTGCTGCCGCCGGTATAGACAAAGCGGGCGCGGGGATCCGGCGGCGGCAAGCTCAACCCCAGCTCTGCCAGAGTGGGCAGAGGGCCAGGGTCCAGCCCTGGCGGCAGGGGCGCCAGGGAGGGGATGGGCAGGGGAGCGCGAACGGCGGCCTTGGCTTCCACCTGCTGGCGGAAGCGGGTGAACACCTCCGGCAGGTCTGCCAGGGCAAAGGGGAGGTCAGCAGGATGGTAGAGAGTGTGGCCCCACTCCAGGTGCAGCGGGATCCCTAAGGGCTGAAGCGCTTGCTGCAGGGCCCTGGCAACCGCCTCCTCCTCCGTGCCCACCTCTTCGTGGGCATAGACAGCCTTCACCCCCCACTCCCGCGCCAGGGCCGGGATCACCTGCTCCGGCTGGCCTTGGCGGATGACCAGATCAGAGCCGCGGGCCCGAAGCTGCTGCCGCAGGTCAGCCAGGCTTTCCAGCAGGAACTGGGCGCGGAAAGGACCGGTCTTAGGAAAGCCAAAGGCCGTCCGGCCAAAGTGGCGCGGATCCAGGCAGTAGAGGGGAATGAGGAAGGATCCCTGCTGGCAAGCGCGCGTCAGCGGCTGGTGATCCAGCAGGCGCAAATCGGTGCGAAACCAAACCAGAACGGCCATTCTAGACGGATGCCGGCGCTTCCAGATCCCCTCGGCGTTTTCTCCTAGGGCGTCCCAGCTCCGGGCTGGGGACAAAATAGGGCACTTGGGCAGCCGGGATGTGGACAGGAGCCTTAGTGCGGGGGTGATAGGTTTGCCGGGCCGGACGGGGCCGCAGCAAGAAGGTGCCAAAGCGCGCCAGCCGCACGGATCCTCCTTCCGCCAGACATTGGCTGATGCTGTCTAGCATGGCCTCTAGGGCAGCGGCAGCCATTTTGACGGTCAGACCATCCACCTGAGCAGCCATCTGGCGGGCCAACAAACGGCGATTTAGATGGGGAGAAGCCACAGCTACCTAATCCCAACAACGGCAAGATAAACCAACACGCTTCTCTAGCAACAGCGCCAAAGCTGGCTACCCAGCCAAACACCCGCTTAGGGAAACTTGCTAGGCCACCTCCAGCGCTTCAGCGAGCCTTCTCCTGCGTCGGGTTAGAATCGACCTCCTCCACCTCACTTTCGAAAAACCAGTGCCGCGAGCGGTCAGGAAACTCCAGGATATAGCCAATGCCGCTGCCATCGACCACCCGCCGCGCCAGGACCACGCCCTCCTTGCCCACCAAGGCGCTCACCTCTTCCTGCCCGCGATCGCGAATGGAGCGCACCCTAACTTTATCGCCAACTTTGATCGCCATAACACCAGAGGTAACCGCGAAGAGCTTCACCACTCAAGATGGTACGGCAAAAATGGCCACCCCTTTCCCGAAACTGGCCTGCGCCGGCCGACGCAGACGGCCATTGCTAAGATCGACAAGAGCGTTGTGCGCCGGGAAGACCGCCCCTGTGATTGCCCTGTCCCTAAAACCCGCCCATTGCTCCTGGAGCGTTGTCAGCTTTCCCTCCACCCTCTACACTCAGCCGATTCTGGATCTGTTGGTTGCCAAAGTTCCTCCCCCCTGGAAGGCAGAGGTACGCCTGGGCCTGCAAGAAGCCATCATCAACGCTGTCCGCCATGGCAATGGTCTGGATCCCAACAAGAGGGTGATCGTCGAATACACCAGCTCCGAGCGCTTCTACCAGTGGCTAGTGCGGGATCAGGGATCCGGCTTCTGTCCCCAGCAAGAGCTGCAGCGCTGCCGCTGCGGCCTCTTGGAAACAGAGGAATCGGGCCGGGGGGTGCTCCTGCTGACCCAAATCTTTGACTTTGTGGAATGGAACGAGACGGGCAACCAAGTCTATTTGGCCAAGTTCATCTACCCCGGCTGCCGCGATCCCTGGATAGTCTAATACCACTGCCAAAACAGCTTGCCCCTCTGGAGAAGCCAGCGGCCCCGATCAGGGTAGGGAGCTTCAGAGAACTTCAAGGCAGTAGTGGCAAAGGCAAAGCGAGTGGATGACCAGCGGGATCCCGAAAGCTGAGGCAGCCAGGTTTCCAGTAAGCCTAAGGATCCATATCCATAACCCAGGTTGCGGTGAGGCAGGGGAGCCACCAGGCGGCGCCAGGCACGAGTGGCGCTCAAGGGGGGATCTGCCAGGGCCGCTTCCAGAGCCGCCAAAGACGAAGCCAGATAGGAATAGCCGTCCCGGTCAGCGTGATACACCTGGGCTAGCAGCGGCGGCTTTGGGATCGCGGGCAGGTTCTGAGGCACCAACTCTGCTAGGGGCTGGACTACGGGTTTGCTCCAGGCGGTGGCGACGCCGTGTTTTGTTGCCATCGACACCACCTGCCAGCCCTGCGCAATTGCCCGCTCATCCAGCGTCGGTGCCTCCGGCCTCTTGCCAACCCAGAGCCAAGCCGGTTTCCCATCCGCGGGTAGAAGGGCAAGGGCAAACTCTCCCGTTTCCGGCACCAGCCGCTGCCAGTCCAGGTCGACCTGGGCTGGCCCCCACTGACCCGGATCCAGCGGCAATCCCAGAAGGCGGAGGGGCTGCACCTGTCCCAGGCTCTGCCAAAAGACAGCCCAGTTGCGGCCAGACACCAGCGCCAGCGTCTCGTCGGGCAGCTGACCAATAACCTGGGGACGAAAAGCTTCGCTCCTGGGCAGGGCAAAGTTGGCAGGCGTATGCCAAAGGGCAGCCGTTTCTGCTAGCAAACCCTGAAAGCTCACCCCTAGCCCCAGCCCCACCGCCTGCAAGGTCAACCCTTCAGCGGAGGCCGGCTGCGGATTTTGCCAGAAGGCCCAACCTACCTGCGCCGGTGGCAGCGCCTGGATGACCTGCCGAAACTGCGGCTCGGCCATGAGCGACAGCTGCGGCACCTGCCAGGCATCGATAGCGGCGCGAAGGGCTGCTGCCTTCTCCGCCAACAGCACGTAGCGCTCCCCGAAAAGGGCTGCCGCAAACCCCGGCAACCCTGGCAGTGGACTGGAGACTACCTGGATGCCCTTGTAGGTGTCCACCTGGACCGGCAGACCGGCCAAACTCTGCCGCTCCCACAACAGGTTGAGCTCAAACTGCGCCAGCGCTGGCTTGCAGATTTCCAGGGCAACCAAGGTGCCCCACTCCGGCAAGCTGGCCAAGAGGGTGCTTTTTCCCAGCCAGGGCTGCACCTCCCGCTCGAAATTCAGGGATCCCCCCGCCAAGAGGGATCCCAGCCATCCTGGACCTTCGCTGGAGAAAAATTTGCGCCACTGCTGGCGGGTAGCGCGTCGTTGGGAGGCGGGGGTTGCCGCTTGCCAGAATGCCTGCAGATTTTCCAGGGGAACAGCTAGCAGCAGCAGCGCCTGGGTGGAGCGGGGGGCCAGGCCCACAATCGGCGGCAGCTCATGGCGAACCAGCAACAAGGCCAGCGGACTTTGGGTGAGCAGCCAAGCGATTACCCACACGCTCATGGCCGCCAGCAGGCCCAGACCAATTAGGATGCCGCGCCGGAGTTGCCCTTGTCCCATACCTCCATCCCCAGTCTGGAATAGACGCTGTCTTGCCGCAAAGCTGGCAGTTAGCACCGCGTAACCATCTTACCTGGGAGGGGAAGTTGGCTCCCCTTGCTTGCCGTTAACCGCCACCTAAAAGAGTTTCCTGGGACAGCGGTGCGCTGACCCATGCTGAGGGGGGCGTGTTGGGCGGGCGCTTTTCCTTGAGGCTGGGGCAAGGCTAAGATAGCGGGAAAGGTTGTGTTGCCAGCCGGCTCATGCCCCTTGCCTCTGAGACTGACTCCTCGCAGCAAGCTGCGCCAGCGCAAGCGCCCACGCGGGTGCCCAATCCAGAGTTTCCCTACGAGGTCGAGATGACCTTGATGGAGCACCTGGAGGAGCTGCGCCGCCGCCTCTTGGCCAGCCTCATTGCTGTGGGCCTGTGCATCGTCGCCTGTTTTCTGGGGGTAAACCGCCTTGTTGCTTTTCTGGAGGTGCCAGCCCAGGGGGTAACCTTCCTGCAACTGGCGCCGGGCGAGTACTTCTTCGTCTCCCTCAAGGTAGCGGCCTATGCCGGCTTGCTCTTGGCCACGCCCTTTTTGCTCTACCAAATCGTCCGCTTTGTGTTGCCAGGGCTAAGCGTCAGGGAGATCAAGCTGCTGGGACCGGCGGTGCTGGGATCCAGCCTCTTGTTTGTGGCGGGCTTAGCCTTTGCCTACTACCTTCTCATTCCGGCAGCGCTGAACTTCTTTATTCGCTATGGGGAAGGGGTAGTGGAGCAGGCATGGTCCATCGATCGCTACTTTGAGTTTGTGCTGCTGTTGATGTTCAGCACTGGCTTGGCCTTTCAGGTGCCAATTCTGCAGGCACTGCTGGGGGCTTTGGGGCTGGTAACTGCCGAGCAGATGCTCAAGGGCTGGCGCTACGTCGTTGTGGCTTCAGTGGTGGCGGGGGCCATTCTTACCCCTTCCACGGATCCCCTTACCCAGAGCCTCCTAGCCGGCGCGATCACGTTCCTGTACGGGTTGGGCGTTTTGCTGGTGAAGCTACTGGGTCGGTGACACGGGCGCTGGCTTGGGCAGCCTGGCTTCCCCGTGCGGGGAAAGCGGTTTGACCTTGGAAAGAAAGATGGACAAGCTCTACCTGCTCACCAAAATCCTTAGCGGTAACAGTCGAGACTGCAGCCCTGGTTAGGGCTGGAATACCAGCCTTTGGCAACAGCCGCACCCTTTGGCCAGCAGAAAGGCTCATTGGGGCAGAGGGAAAGTTTGTCCAATTTGTCTATCCCGGCAGGGGATCCGCCCCGCCCCTACCCTAGCTCAGGCGAGGGGGGTAGCTAGCTATGCGCCCCTAGTAAGGGGTGTGGGCAACAGTTGGCTGCTGTTTTCCATCTTCAGTAGCTGCTGCAGGGCCTTGGCCAGCGGGGACAGGCAGCAAAGCTTCCTACTGCTGCTCGCTGCCGAAGAGGCTGCTGCTGCAGAAGCGGATTTTCTGAACTTTCAAGAACGAGTTCTTGACCTCAGGGCTTCTATGCTTTCTTGGAGTTTTTGCCCCAAAACAAACCCCTATCCTGCTAGAACCTACGATCCTTCCTATCCAGTTGGCAGTTACTGGGACAGCACGATAGCAGACTCCAGTTGGCGACACCCAGCACCTCTGCAAGGGCAGGTGGAGGCTGAGGTAGCCATCATTGGGGGCGGGTTCACAGGGCTTTCGACAGCCCTGCACCTAGTCCGCGATCACGGCATTTCCGCCTGCCTGCTGGAGGCGGGATCCCTGGGCTGGGGGGCCTCGGGGCGTAATGGCGGTTTCTGCGGCGTGGGGGCAAGCTGCCTGACTCACGCCCAGATGGTACGGCGGGTAGGGCTAGCGGAGACGGAGCGCTACTACCGGGATCAATGGCAGGCAGTGGAAACCGTCCAAGAGCTGGCTGCTACCGAGGGCTTTTCCCTGGATGCCCAGGGCCAGGGCTGGTACGCGGTGGCCCATCGCCCCAGTGCTTGGCAGGAGTTGGAGGCGGAATACCAGATCTACACCCAGGTGGCCGGCTACCCCGTTCAGCTCCTTAGCCCCAAAGAGCTGCGGGAGCGGGGCTTCGACAGTCGGGAGAACTACGGCGCTCTCCACATCGGCATTGGTTTTGGCCTCAACCCCCTCAAGCTTACCCAGGGGCTAGCTCAGGCTGCCCGCCGGTGGGGAGCCCAGCTATACAGTGCTAGCCCGGTTATCGCCTGGGAGAAAGTGGGATCCTACCACCTTTGCCATACGCCGGGGGGGACGGTGCGGGCGCGCCACCTGGTGATTGCCACCAATGGCTACACGCCAGCCCACCTCTATCCCCAACTGGCGGGATCCCTGCTGCCGGTGCTTTCCAACATCGTGGTGACCCGCCCCCTGACGCCAGCGGAGCAAAAAGCCCAGGGCTGGTGGGATCCGACCCCTGTCTACGACACGCGGCGGCTTCTGTTCTACTACCGTCTCTTGCCCGATGGGCGGCTGCTGTTTGGGGGGCGGGATGGCACCTGCGACGACCCAGGGCAACGGCAGCGCCTGCAAGCTTGGATGGTGCAGCGGCTCTACCGCCTCTTTCCCGCCTGGGAGGGGGTGGAGATTGAGTACGCCTGGAATGGCTTGGTTTGCCTCTCCCGCCAGCTTCACCCTCACATCGGCCCTTCGCCAACGGATCCCAGCCTGTGGTACGGCCTAGCCTACCATGGCAGCGGTGTGGCCACAGGGGTGTGGGCGGGCAAAATCTTGGCTCAGGATATCGCCGGTAATCGACCCCAGATCAGTGCCCTCTTTCGTCAGCCGCCGCGGGTTTTCCCTTTCCCTGGCTTGCGGCTTCACTACCTGCGGTTGGGGTATCTTTGGTGGCAGTTGATAGACGGCTAGCTTCCCCAAGAGTGCGCGAGAAGCCCCTGGGCGCTGCCACCGCCCTGTCGTAATCTAGTCCTAGCCTGGCCCGAGAAAGCCCCCTAGCTTCTCGCCTTTTGGTTCTTATTCTTCTAAGGTGCCTCGTGCTGTCCCCATCTTGGCCTGAACAGGACTCTCTCCCCCTGAAGCCAACAACTAGCCGCCAACAACAGCCCTCCGCCGGGGGGCAGCGGCTGGGGTTTGCTCTGCTGCTTGGCCTGCCTGCTATGTTTTTGCCCTGGCCTGCCTTTGCCCAAATTGCCGGATCCCTGCTCAATCCTCTGGTGGCTGCCTGGATTCGCTCTGAGGTGCAGCAGGTGGACAACTTGCAGGTGCAAATTGCCGGTTCCGACGCCCAGATTCTCAAGGGTCAGATCCCTCAAGCTCAGGTCTCAGGAGACAACCTCATCTACCAAGGCTTCCAGATCAGCCATCTGCGGCTGCGGGGCCAAGATATTCGCCTCAATGTGGGGGAAGCTATTCAAGGGCGCAGCCCCCTGCGGCTGTTGGCCCCTGTGCCAGTGCAGGTAAGCTTGCGCCTCACGGAAGCAGACTTGAATCGCACCCTTCAGGCTCCCCTCATCCAGTCGCAACTGGCCCAAGCGCGGGTGCAACTGCCCTTTGGAGAGCAAACGGTTCCCTTTTTAATCCGCCAGCCCCAGGTTGCCCTAGAGCCAGGGCGGCTGCGCATCCGGGCCCAACTGGTTACTCCTGAGGGGGCGGAGGTGCCCGTTACGGTGGTGACTGGGCTGCAGGCTCAGGGCCCTAGCCAGTTGCGGCTGGTTAACCCTGTGTGGATAAGTGAAGGTCAGGAGATCCCTATCCCCGGCCTGGCAGATTTTCCCATCCAGTTGGATCCAGGTGTGCGCATTGATCGCTTGGAGCTGCAGCCCGGCCAGATCCTCTACGAGGGGATGTTGGTTATCTACCCGGAAGCGGCGACCCCAGCCCGGGGGTAGTTGCTGCTGCTGAATTCTCTCCCCCGCAAGCTGCAGGTAGCCAGATACCACTTGACCAAGTTGAGGGCAGCGTTGAAACTACCCTATAACCGAGCTGGCCCCGGCCACGCCTATTGCCCCAATCCCTCCTCTCCAACTTCTCAAAGTAGGGTGACGCCTGTTCTCTGGGCCGGTGAGCCAATGATGGACGTAGGCAACAAGGCACGCCATGACACCCCAGTCGTGGCAAAGGCTACCCCCAGAAGTGCCTTGTTCTCGAAAATAGCGCTGGCTACTGCTCCCCAAAATAGAAGAGTCCTCCCTACCCCTGCCACGAGAGCCAAAAGGGCAAGCAGAGCAAAGGCTCTCAACTAAGCGAGTGGTCTGGGTAGCCAAACAGGCCAGCGCACAGAGACCTCCCAGAGAGTAAGTCGCCCAGCTTAGTCTTGCCCCAGCTTGTGTTCTCACTCAGCCGAGCTAGGGATCCCTGCCCATTCCGGCTGCCCGGGGCGCCGCCACTGCTCCCACCAAGCCAGCACCGATTCCGATGGACTAGCGTCATGGCTGTCGTTAGCAGGAGGCGGTGGCGGCCAGCTGACAGACGTGGGGATTAGGCAACTGGGGGGGAGAGGTCGCAGGTTGCGGTAGTGGCAGCTGCGGATGGCCAGGATCTCCTGCTGGACAACCTCCAGGGGCTCGCCCAGCTGGAGCAACAGGTGACTGCACAGCCCCAAGCTGGCCTCAAATTCCGGGTGGACGACTTCTCTAGCCCCCAACTGGTAGAGCTGTTCAATGTCCTCTTCGTGAGTGGCCCGCACCACTACCTCCAGGTGGGGCGCCAGTTCTAGCGCCTGTTTGAGGCAGAGGCGGGTGCTTAGACGATCTGGCAAGGCAATGACCAGGGCGTGAGCTTGGTTCAGGCGAGCTTTCTCCAGCACCAGGGCGCTGGCAGCATTGCCGTAGAGGTAGGGGATCCCCTGCGAGCGCAGCTGTTGGATGACCTGTTCCGAGGAGTCAACTACCAAGAGGGGATAGCGACGGGCCTGCAGAATGCGCACCACATCTTGCCCCACCCGACCGTAGCCACACACCACCACGTGGCCCTCTTGAGGAGCCCTGGCATCCAGGTCGCGAGGCCGCTCGTCTGCTGCTAGCCAGCGAGACAAGAAGGGGATCCCTTGCAGTTTCCTCAGCAGCCCCGGCGCGCCCTTAAGCAAAAAGGGAGTGACCAGCAAGGTAACAGCAGTGGTGCTGACAATGAGCAAATACAGCTGCCGCGACACCAGTCCCAGGGCCTGCCCCTCGCTGGCCAGGACAAAGGAAAACTCGCCAATCTGAGAAAGGCCCAGCCCTACCAACACCGCCGCCGGGAGGGGGTAGCCAAACAGCCCAGCCAGAGGCGCCACCAGGCAAAACTTGCCCACCATCACTAGCCCCACCAGCCCCAGAATCAGCGTCAGGTGGTCAGCAATGAAGCGGGGATCGATGAGCATGCCAATGGCAGCAAAAAAGAGGGCAGCAAACACATCCCGCAAGGGCTCTACGTAGGCCAGGGTTTGGTCGGCGTATTCCGCTTCCGAAATCATCAGCCCCGCAATGAAAGCCCCGATCTCGCTGGAAAGGCCCAGCCGCTCGGTTAGGAGAGCAATCCCCACGCAGAGGCTGATGACCCCCAGTAGGAATACCTCTTTGTTCTCCTGCTGGGCCAATAGCCGCAGCAAGGCGGGCACCAGCCAAATACCCCCCAGCACTGCTCCTACTGCCACCAGGCCAATTTCCGCTACTGACTTAGCCAGGGATCCCGCCAGCTCTGGCAGGGGAGCATCCAAAGCTGGCAACACCGCCAGCATTAGCCCTACCGCCAAATCCTGCACGATCAAGATCCCCAGCATGGCCTGGGCCTGGGGCGTGCCCATCTGGTTGGTCTCGGTGAGGCTTTTGAGCACCACCGCCGTGGAAGACAAGGAGAGCACCGCTCCCAAAAAGATCCCCTGCACCGGCGTCAGCCAGCCACTGGCCATCGCTAGCACCGCTGTGACTGCAATCGTTAGGCCAATCTGCAAAAGGCCGCCTAGAGCAATCCCGCGCACTTGGCGCAGTTCTTTGAGGGAAAACTCCACCCCCAAGGTAAACAGCAAAAAGGTCACGCCAAACTGGGCCAGGGTTTCCACCTGCACCACCTCTTTAATCCACCCCAGCCCTGTTGGCCCCACTAGGATCCCGGCTAGCAAGTAACCCAAAAGCACTGGCTGCCGCAGCAGTGCCGCTAGAAGCCCTCCTGCTGCCGCTGCCGCCAGTACTGTGGCAATGTCCAGAATCAGGCGAAAGTCTTCCTGCACAGGGACACCCACCCCGAAATATGAACTTTTGTAGCCGATCCTGAGGGCTCTTCCACGATACTGCTTCCCTCAGCCGCGTGGACAGATCCCCGCGCACTCCAGTCCAGCAGGGGTAGCCCCGCGGGAGAGCAGCCAAAATTTTTGTTAAAGGTTACCTAGAAAACCTCAAAACCGTAGCTTATAATACGAGATGAAGAAATCGTTCATCCTCTGGCGGGTTCAAGAGCAACCCCACAGCCAGAGGACGGAAGTAGGGAGCTATCCCGAAGGAACGCGCCTCAACCCCTGTAGCTGTTTGCAAAATATCCCAGCTCACCTCTCACCTTGGGAGGTGAAGGGGATACCAACAACTCTCAACTTTGGAGGCGAAGATGATGAAACTCTCTTACCGTGGTGTCGGTTACACCTTCTCACCGCCGACTGTGACCGTTTCCCCTGGCAAGGTGGGGGGCCGTTATCGAGGGCTGGACTGGCGGTTCCGCCACCTAACCAAGCCGCTGGTTTTGTCCACCAACTTGGACTTTCTCTACCGGGGAGTAGCCTATCGTCCCAAAGCGGCTGAGGCAGTGGCTCAAGAGATTCCAGCAGTAGCCTCCGAGGCGGCAGCAACCCCTGGCCGTTCCCACGTTTTGGATGAGCTAGCTCGTCGGCTGATGGCGGGCCACCAACGCGCTATTCGAATTCGGCAGCAGGCGATGCTGGTACGCGGTACAGAGCGGGTTGGCCTGCACACCAACGTGCGCAACTTCTGGAACCGTATCCAAGGGAAAGTGCACCCCACCTTCCGCTTGACCTACGACCGTACGCGAGTTAGCATGAGCTAACCTCCAGGCAAGTGCTTTGGGGGGATCCTCAAAGAGGCCCCTTGCAAGAGGCGCCAGAAGTCTTCCTGCTGCTAGCAGGGAGAAAGGCGCTGTTTTTTGTATCTCTCAGACTCGCGAGGAGGAGCCTAGTAACCTCCGCGGGGTCAAGAAAACTGGCTCTCCAAGGCTATAATGCCCTAGTGAGCTTTTGGGATTCTGTCTGTCTCAACTCGAGCAGCCTCAAGTTATTGATGCGCCCAATGCCTTGGATTTTGGCCCCAGTTTTGCTCCTAGGGGTAGGTCTAGCGGCCTACGTGCTGACTGCTCGCAAGTATCGCTCTCCTGAGTCGGTAGCCCGCGCCTACGACGAGTGGACGCGGGACGGGATCCTGGAGTTTTACTGGGGCGAACACATCCACCTGGGCCACTACGGATCCCCGCCGCGGCGGAAAAACTTCATCCAGGCTAAGCACGACTTTGTCCATGAGATGGTGCGCTGGGGCGGGCTGGATCGGCTGCCGCCGGGGTCAACAGTGCTGGATGTGGGCTGTGGCATTGGCGGCAGCTGCCGCATCTTGGCTCGCGACTATGGCTTTGTGGTAACCGGCATTACCATCAGTCCGCAGCAGGTGAAGCGGGCCCAAGAGCTCACCCCTCCTGATCTGCCTGTGCGATTTCAGGTGGCCGACGCCCTCGACCTCCCCTTTCCCGACGCCAGCTTCGATGTCGTCTGGTCCATTGAGGCCGGCCCCCACATGCCAGACAAGGCCCGCTATGCTAGCGAGATGCTGCGGGTGCTCAAGCCAGGCGGCATTCTAGTGGTGGCAGACTGGAACCAGCGCGACGACCGCCAAAAGCCCCTCAACTTTTGGGAGCGCTTGGTGATGCGGCAGTTGTTGGATCAGTGGGCGCACCCTGCTTTTTCCAGCATCGAAGGCTTTGTGGAAGCGCTGGAAGCCACGGGGCTGGTAGAGGGGGGAGTGGAGACTGCTGACTGGACCCAAGAGACCCTTCCTTCTTGGTTAGATTCCATCTGGCAGGGGGTTGTCCGGCCGGAGGGGTTGCTAAAGTTTGGCTTGGTGGGCCTGATCAAGTCGCTGCGGGAGGTGCCCACTTTCTTACTCATGCACCTGGCCTTCAGTACCGGCCTCTGCCGCTTTGGCATGTTCCGAGCCGTGCGAGCGGCCACGCCAGCTAACTCGAGTTGCGTGGAGGCAGTGGCCTACAGCACCTGACTACCCAAGTGGGAAATGACAGCCCTTGCTTCCCCTTTAGATACCTTGGAAGCCTTCTACGATGTGGTGATTGTCGGCGGAGGCATCACGGGTCTAACCCTAGCCTGTGCCCTCCGGGGTTCCGGCCTGCGTTTAGCCCTCGTTGAGGCCCAGTCGTCTGAGGCTGTTCGGCAACGCCCCCTGGCCTACGCCCTTTCGCCCCTGTCAATCCGCATCTTCCGGTCAATTGGCGTGTGGGAGGCCCTAGCTCCCCACATTACCCCCTTTGCCCAAGTCATTTTGACAGATGCCGACGCTCCCCAGCGGGTGACGTTTAGACCGGAGGATGTGGGGGAAACAGCAGTTTTCTACTGCGGCGAACATGCCTGGCTGCAGCAGGTGCTCCAGGAGCAGGTGGCTGCCGATCCCTGCATTACCTGCTACTACGAAGCCAGGGTGGAGCGAGTTACCTACGGGAAAAGCGCGGCTGAGGTGGAGCTGACAACAGCCCAGGGTCAGCGCCGACTGGCAACCTCGCTGGTAGTAGCCGCCGATGGTCTGCGCTCCCAGGTGCGGCAGTGGGCAGGGATCCCAAGCGACGGCTGGGACTACTGGCAGTCGTGTATCACTGCCCTGGTGGCTCCTGCCCAAGACCACCAAAACATCGCCTACGAACGCTTTTGGCCTGCTGGGCCCTTTGCCATCCTGCCCTTGCCTGGCAATCGCTGCCAGGTAGTTTGGATCTTGCCCCATGAGCAGGCCAAAGCCACGCTGGCTCTTTCTCAGGCTGACTTCTTGGCCGAGATGCAGCGCTACTATGGTTCCCAGGGCGGCTGCCTGACCTTGTTGAACCCGCCTCAGCTCTTCCCCGCTCGTCTGCGCCAGAGCCGCCGCTACTATCAGCACCGCTTGGCCTTGGTGGGAGATGCGGCTCACCACTGCCATCCGGTGGCTGGCCAAGGGCTAAACCTCGGTATCCGCGATGCTGCCGCCCTGGCCCAAGTGTTGCTGGAGGCTCGCAGGCGGCAGGAGGATCTGGGGGATGTTAGAGTCCTGCGGCGCTACGGCCGCCGTCGCCGTTGGGAAAACTGGGTGGTGCTGCTCTTTACCGACCTGCTCACCCGCACCTTCTCCAACTCCTACTGGCCCGTAGTGGTTGGGCGGCGCTGGGTTCTCCAGGGGATGATAGTTTTCCCGCCACTGCGGCGCTTTTTGCTGCGCCTGATGACTGGCCTGTGGGGGAGTCCTCCCTACAACCCCAGCTCCTCCTTGGCCTTTTGAGCTGCCCAAAGCACCTCCGCATCCTCGACCTGCAACCGGTTGGGCTTGACAATCTCAGCGTAGAACTTTTCGTCGTAGGGGCGGGTTCGCACCACCACCGGCATGGGTACAGCATGGCCAAGGATCAGGGGCTGCTGCTTCGAATCCAGCTTAACTAGCACCGTCTTCAGGTTCTGGTTGCCTGCCACTCGTGGGAGCACGGCCTTGACGACAGGACAAGTGCAGCTTGTAGGTGTCCTGCGGCTCAGGGCGAAAGCGCAGCTGACTAACCTGCTGCAGGGGCAGCCCTGGCTGCATCGGGATGGTGAGGGCAGAGTTGGTGCTGAAGCGCAAGAGCTCCTGCGGTTTAAGCAGCAGCTCGCTGCCCTACCCTACACGTCGAAAACGACCGCTGTCAGCGGCTCCAACTGAACCGTCAGCCGTTGTTCAAATTGCAGCCAAATGCGTCCTGCTGCCCAGGGGCTGGCTGAGAGGAGACCCACTGCAGCAACTCCCTTGGCAGTGACCCAACCTGCGGATCCGTAACAGATGTGAGGATCCCTTCTCTGCCTCAAGGAGGGGGAAGATTTCCCACCCACCGTACCCCCCTGAAACGCTGGCATTACTAGAGAGAACCTCGACAAGGTAGGTGATGGGAAATCAGTCGACGCGCTCCAGCTTGATGTTGTGGTGGCCCAACTTGATCTCAAACTGATCTCCGGGCTTGAGGCCCATTTTCTTTGTATAGGCGGCCCCAATTAGGATGTTGCCGTTCTTATGAACCGAAACCCGGAAGGTAGGAGCGCGACCGCGGGAACCGTTCTCATCACTGGTACCGAGATCTACCCCAATAGCCTTGAGCAAGGCGTTGTTGAACTGCATCAGATTTACTCGCTCCTGCCCGTTCTTGGTATAGGTGACGTAACCGCAAGCGCGAGCTTTCTCCTTGGGATCTGCGTTTCCCATGGAGGTTACCTTGTCGAGGAGCTCTTGGCCAGTGAGTGGCTTCGGCTTTCCGGTCGTAGTCATATCAAGCGCGTTTAAGGACAACAGTTAGTGTAGCCAAAAACAAATAGCGATTGCAATAGAGTTGCCTTCAGCTCTTTCTTATCTTGTTAGACTTGTTAGAAGGGATAAGTTTGGCAACCGAGTAGGATCTAAGGAGGCGGGTGCGCAAAGCCGCAGTAGTGAATTCTGTCTAGGGGACGGAGCCTGTAGAGTTGGGTTGGACTTTTGCAAAGAGGGGTTCTCCGCAGGCAAGCCATAGGCTTGCAAGTGCTGTTCTCAGCTAGGTCTACTGTCGGAGTACTAGCGCCTTTGGGCGAGGGATTTGTGTCGCTGGCAGGAGGCAAAAGTAGGGAAACTGGAAGCAAGGCTGTTTGAGTGTTCACTGATATGGATCTCTTTTGGTCGGGGCGGCGTCTTTTGGTTGGGGTGAGCGGGGGAATTGCAGCCTACAAAACGGCAGCCTTGGTGTCAGCTCTGGCCCAGCAGGGGGCAGAAGTAAGGGTGGTTTTAACCAGAGCCGCCGAACAATTTATCTCCCCGCTGACCTTTGCTACCCTGTCCCGTCAGCCAGCTTTTACAGATGCCGAGTTTTGGCAAGCTACGCGGGGGCGACCGCTGCACATCGAGCTGGGGGAATGGGCCGAGGCTCTCCTGATTGCGCCGCTTTCGGCCAACACCTTGGGCAAGCTAGCCCAGGGGCTGGCGGACAATTTGCTCACCAATGTGGTTTTGGCTTCCCGCGGTCCGGTGGCCTTGGCGCCGGCCATGAATACACACATGTGGAAGGCTGAGGCGGTGGCGGAGAATTGGCAGCGACTGCAACGGGATCCCCGCTTTTGGGCCTTGCCTACTGCCAGTGGCCGCCTGGCCTGCGATGCGGTGGGGGAAGGACGGATGCTGGAGCCGGAGGTGTTGCAGGAGTACGTGCGGGCTTTGTTTTGGACAGGGGGGAAAAAAGATTGGCAGGGCAAGCGGGTGTTGGTGACAGGGGGGGGTACACGGGAGCCCATTGACGCCGTGCGTTTCATCGGCAACCCGGCCAGTGGACGGATGGGGGTGGCGCTGGCGGTGGCTGCCGCCTGCCGAGGTGCCAAGGTTACCCTGGTGCATGGGCCACTGGGGATCCCCTTTGATCCAGCACCCTTCGCCATTCGGGCCATCCCTGTGCAGACAGCAGCCCAACTGGAGCAGGTTTTGCAGGCCGAGTTTCCCCAGGCCGATCTCCTGTGGATGGCAGCAGCGGTGGGGGATGTGCGACCTGCGCAGACCTACGCGGGCAAGCTGGCTAAGACTGAGCTGCCGTCGCTACTGCCTTTGGAACCCGTTCCTGATCTGGTGGCAGCTTTGGCCCGTCAGCGACGTCCCGGCCAGCGCCTGATTGGCTTTGCTGCCCAGAGCGGGGATCCCCTCCCCCTAGCCCGCAAGAAGCTCCAGCAAAAAGGGCTAGACGCCATCGTAGCCAACCCCATTGACCAGCCGGAGAGCGGCTTTGGCAGCAGCCACAACCAGGGCTATTGGATCCCGCGTCAGGGAGATCCCGAGCGGCTCCCCCTGGCTCCCAAGGCTACCCTGGCCCATCGGCTGCTGGATCTGGCCCTGCAACTGGACCTAGGCTGAAAGCTACCTCTGGCACTCCTCGTTTTGAGAGGCTGGAGAGAGCTCCTGGCAGGGGAAGCTCAGCAGCCCCTATCCGCGCCTCCCCAGCAACGGCTAGACTGCTTCGGGAGATGTCCAGACGGTGGCTCTTGCTTTGGGCAGTCCTATTTTCCGCAAAGTCTCAAAGCTGCAGCGGCAGCCACTTTATCTGAAACTGGAACTAGCTATTGGTCTTCATCTTTGGAGCTATGACTCTGGCGGATACAAATTTCCCGGCTCGTTCTGCAGCAGGTTGGCAGCAAGTCCTAAACGTCTTGCCGTTTCTGCTGCTGGCGGGGGTTCCCCTCTCCTGGATAGGCCACCTTCGGGGTTGGGATCCCAACCTAATCTTCCTCTGCGCCGCTTTGGCAGTGGTGGCTTTGGCCAAGTTTACCGGCCAGGCCACAGAAGAGATTGCTGCCTTGACGGGGCCGACGATTGGGGGGCTAGTCAACGCCACCTTTGGCAATGCCACCGAGCTCATCCTTGGCCTGGTGGCCCTGCGGGCTGGCCTGGTGGAGGTGGTCAAGGCTTCCATCACTGGCGCCATCATCAGCAACCTGCTCCTGGTGGCTGGCTTGGCCATGCTTCTGGGCGGGATCAAGTTTCGCGAGCAGAGCTTTCGGCCTGAGGTAGCGCGCATGAACGCCTCAGTAATGAACCTGGCGGTGGTGGCGCTGATCCTACCCAGCGTGGTTACCTATGCCGATGCCAATTTGGGCGAGATCTCGATTCAGGAGCTCTCGACGGCAGTAGCTCTGGTATTGCTAGTCGTCTACGGTCTCACCTTGCTCTTTTCCCTCAAAACCCACAGTTACCTCTACAGCATTCACGAAGCTGAAGCCGCAGAAGAGGAAGCTGCTGCCCGTCTTGCCCCCAATCCGGTTCTGCAGGCAGAGGGATCCATCCCCCAGATCTTGACGGCCTCGTCGGAGCAAAGTCGGCTGTGGCCCTGGGTGCTCGCTCTTTTGGGGCTAACAGTGCTAGTGGCCCTTGAGTCGGAGTTGCTGGTGGATACCCTAGAGACCGCCCTCGAGCAGTTGCAAGTCACGCCTCTGTTTATGGGGGTGATCCTGCTGCCAATCATCGGCAATGCGGCCGAACACGCGACGGCAATCACAGTGGCCTTGAAAAACAAGATGGATCTCTCTTTCTCGGTGGCCCTGGGCTCGACGATGCAGATTGCCCTGTTCGTGGCTCCTCTCTTGGTGCTGGCCGGTAGCCTCCTCGGCCAACCGATGAACTTTAACTTCGGGCCAGTGGAGTTGGTGGCAATTGCTGTCTCCGTGCTGCTGGTTAACTCCGTTACCAGCGACGGGCGTTCCAATTGGTTGGAGGGGCTTTTGCTCTTGGCCACCTATGCCATTCTTGGGATTGCCTTTTTCTTCTTGGAGTAACTGCGCCTGCTGGTAGACAAAAAACCCAGCTTTGTCCCTCAAGAGCGCTCCCTCCCGCTCCAAGGAGGTGGGCCGACTTCTACTCATCGCCAATGATTTCTGGCTGGGTCAGCTCATCCGACATCTCGAGGATGGCGCGGCGAATGGGCTTCATCCAGCCTTCTTCGACATCGTCGGGATCCTCATAGCGGCGACGCTTGGCACGATTAGCCACCTGCACGGTAATGCGATAGCGATTTTTGGAAGCGTTAATCAATGCCTCTACCCGACGCATGAGCTCGTCGTTGTCAATGGCCAAGTGAGGGTTGCGGGACACCATAGTTGGAGTCTTCCTGTTCCTGAGTCAATCGTAGCGTAAGGGGGCCGAGTAGACTAGCATAGAAGTCCCAAGCTTAGAACCTGCGACCTGCTGACTTGCGCACTGCAATGAGGCTACTGCTGGTGCCTAGGGAAATTCCCATCCCCAACAGCAAAAGCGGTAAGAACCAAGCCTTCAGGGGATCCGAACCTGCCTGGAACACTTTGATCAAGGGCAGGGCAATGAGCTGCTCCAGCGCCTCCTGCAGCAACTGACGGGATCCCACAACTAAGCCCCAAGCCCCAAGGGCACTGATCAACCCAAACAGGCAGCCCTGCAAAACAAAGGGCAGGTAGATCCAGGCTGCTGTTGCCCCCACCAGCTGCATCACCTCAATCTCCCGCCGCCGGGCGATGACGACAAGGCGAATGGTAGTGGTGGTTACAGCCACCGCGGCCAGGGTCAGCACCCCAAGGATGCCCAGGGATCCCAGCCGCAGCAGCTCCTGAAGCTGGGCCAGTTCCTCCACAACACGGCTGCCGTAGTATACCTCGTCCACCCCTTCCAGGCGACGGATCTGCTCAGCCACTTGAGCCAGGGTTGCGGCAGAATCCGCCTTGACCCGCAGGGTATCTACGAGGGGGTTTTCTCCCAACTGGGTTTCCAGGGCCGCCTCATCTTGGATCCCCATCTCCAGCAAAAGGTCGCGCCAGGCCTGCTCTTTGGTAATCACTCTCACCGCTTCTACATGAGGCAGTTGGGCAATTTGCGGCTCCAGCTCCACCCCTCGGCGCCCCGGCTCTAGATAAACGGAGATCTCCAGTTGTCCTCCCAGGGAGCGCACCGTCGCCTCCACGCCCCAAGACAGCTCCACGCCGATCCCGACCAAAAACAGCAACACCAGCAGGGTGCTGATAGCAGCCCAGTTCAGCCAGCCTCCCCGCCGCAACCCCAAAAGAGTCTCCTGCAGGAGATAGCGGATCTTATAGAGAAATGGCATGCTGCCTACCGCCACCTGAACCCAGCTTGGGATTCCAGCCCTCTGGAGCGCCGCCTTGCGTTGGGAATCCCGGCAGCTCCTCAGCCCATATCATACAGACGTCCTCCTTCTATGCGCACCACCCGGTGGCCGGCCCGCTCCACAAGATAGGGGTCGTGGCTGGTCATGATGACAGTCACCCCAAAAGAATTGAGCCGCTCCAAAATCTGAAGGACCAACAGCGAGTTTTCCGGATCCAGGTTGCCCGTTGGCTCGTCTGCTAGCAGCAGCACCGGCAGGTTGACAATGGCACGGGCCAGGCTGAGGCGCTGCTGTTCTCCCCCTGAAAGTTCGTGGGGGAAGCGATCCTCCTTGTCAGCCAGCCCCACCATCTTCAGGGTTGGCCCGAGGCGGCGGCGAATTTCTGCTGGGGAGAGCCCTTGGGCGCGCAGGACAAAGGCCACGTTTTCCGCTAGAGTGCGATTGGCCAACAGGCGATAGTCTTGAAAGACCACTCCCAAACGCCGCCGCAACATCGCCAGGGGACGGGAGGAAATCCGGTAGGGCCGCTGCCGACCTTCCGAAGAAAACAGGCACACCCCATCCACCATCACCGTGCCTTTGGTGGCCTGTTCAGCCCCGTAGAGCAGCCGCAGGAGGGTGGATTTGCCCGCTCCCGAGGCTCCCGTTAGGAAGACAAACTCGCCGCGGCGCACCTCCCAGTCTACCTCCCGCAAGATCCACTCGCCGTTGGGAAAGACTTTGCTCACACCCCGCAGCAACACCATGCTCCCGGAGCCGCTGGGCAGGGATCGCGGGCGAGGTTGAAGGCCTAAGTCCGTTAAAGCTGGAAGAGAGAGGCTTGGGCTTGGATTGGCCAAGTAGCAAGAAGCATAGCCAACGGGCTGACCAGCCATATGGAAAAACGCGGCGCACAGATCCCCAGACTTAGCCGTGGCAAGGAGCGCCACCCTCTACAACCCTGGCCTGCAAGCTAGCTACTGCTTCTTCCGGAAGCAGTTTCCCTACTCGGGCCAGCGGAGCGGCGTCCTTAAAGCTCCCGGCTTTAGCCGTAGGGTAGTTTACAGCAAAGCACCTACAAAGAGGAAGCCGGGGAGGAGGAAGAAGACCACAGCACTTGCCAGGCAAATCTGGGCAGAGCCAGCATGCGTCGCCAGCGCCAGGGTTCCTGATAGAGACGATACAGCCATTCCAGGTGATGGTCGCGCCACCAGCGGGGGGCCCGTCGTTTTTGCCCAGCCCAAATGTCGAAGCTGCCGCCCACTCCCATCCAGATGGCTTGGGGCAACAGAGCTCGCCAGCGAGCAATCCACAGCTCTTGGCGCGGGGAGCCCAGCCCTACCCACACCAGTTGCGGCTGAAAAGCCTGGAGAGCTAGCAGCAGGTTTTCCTCCTCGGCGGGGGAGAAGTAGCCGTGGTGGCCCCAGATGGCCAAGGAAGAAAAGCGGGCTTGCCAATGCTGAATCGCGGCCCGGTTGACCTCCGGCTTCCCCCCCACCAAAGCCAGGCGCCACCCCCGCGCAGCTGCCGTCGAGATTAGGGCTTCGGCCAGCTCGATCCCTGGCACCCGCTGGACGCGGATCCCCTGCCGCCGCAACGCCCACACTACCCCAATGCCGTCTGGGATCACCAGCTCGGCCTCCTGCAGCACTTGGGCAAAGGCCGGATCCCGCTGCGCCTGCACAATCATCTCCGGGTTGCAGGTAACCACCTGGGCGCCCAGACCCTGGCTGATGCGCGCTTCAATCCAGGCAGCGTAGCTCTGCAGGTGGGCTTCCGGCAGGGTAAGGTGCAGGTTGACGCCCAAGAGGGGGCAGGTGACCAGCGACATGCCACGAGGGGGGAGAGGACTTGCTTCCCAATTCAAATTGTGCCAGCAAAAAAGAGCGCCATCCTAATCCCCATGCTCCCCGAACAGCCTTCTCCAAGCGGTGTTGCTCCTTGCGAGGGGCGCTGGCTCTGGCGGGGCCAGCCCATTCGCTACCAGCAGGCGGGATCTGCTGGTCCAGCGGTGGTGCTCATCCACGGTTTTGGGGCTAGCAGCGACCACTGGCGGAAAAATCTGCCGGAGCTGGGGCGGCACTGCCGCGTGTACGCCCTTGATCTCCTGGGATTTGGGGGATCCGCCAAGCCCTTGCCCGGATCCCCGCTCCCCTACACCTTCGAAACCTGGGGCGCCCAGGTGGCCGATTTTGGGCGGGAGGTGGTGGGGGAGCCGGCTTATCTGGTGGGCAACTCCATTGGCTGCATTGTGGCCTTGCAGGCGGCTGTTTTGGAGCCAGCCCAGGTCTTGGGAGTGGCGATGTTGGATCCCTCGCTGCGGCTGCTGCACGAGCGCAAGCGACACCAGCTCCCCTGGCTGCGCCGCTGGACTGCTTCTCTGCTGCAGTTCCTGCTGGGGTGGCCCCCCTTCGGGCGGTTTTTCTTTGCCCAGCTAGCTCAGCCCCGAGCCATTCGCCAGATCCTCCTCCAAGCCTATGGGCGCAAGGAGGCAGTTACGGAGGATCTAGTGCAGCTTTTGCTGCAACCGGCTCTCGACCCAGGGGCGGCAGAGGTCTTCTTGGCTTTTGTCCGCTACTCCCAGGGGCCCTTGGCCGAAGATCTCCTGCCGCAGGTCACCTGCCCCGTCCTCATCCTCTGGGGGGAGGCAGATCCCTGGGAGCCCATTGCCCTAGGGCGGGCCCTGGCCGAGTTTCCCTGCGTGGTGGGGTTTATCCCCCTGCCGGGGGTGGGCCACTGCCCCCAAGATGAGGCGCCGGAGCTGGTCAACCCGCTGCTCCTAGCCTGGATCCGGGATCCGCACGGCCTAGGTGCTCCAGTTGATCCAGGTTGGGTCCACTCAGCCGGAAGGCCTGGCCAAACCCCTGGATGAAGCTGCCCCCAGTGGGGGTGATCTGACAGAAGTGGAAGTCCGCTAGCCCCAGGATTATCTCGGCAATCTCGTACTTGGCGCGATAGAGCGCCTCGAACCCCTGGACTTGGGCCTCCTCGCGGCTGAGGAACTGGGCTGTTCCACTGACCATTAGCCGCGGCAAGGCGTGGTTGCTGCGCGGATCCCCTGCCGTGGGCGGCTCGTGGATGAGCAGGCCGACCCGCGGATCCTCCCGCAGGGCCTGAGTGTGGGGGGAAAGGTCGCTAATGACGATGGCAAAACGCAGGGGATCCCACTGCACCACAAACGGCACCAGCGACACCGCCGGCGCTCCCCGCTCCAGCACTGCCAGACTGGCTACTGGCTGGGTCTCCAGCAGCGCTCGCAACTTTTCCTGGGCTGACATGGCTGCTCCCATGGCCGCTGCTATTATCCCCAACCTGGCTTGGCTTGAGAAGAGTGGGATGTAGTCCTCGGGTTGCAGGGGAGCAAAATCCCGCGTCTCAGTCACCGAGCTCGCACCTCTTGACGAAAGCCACAACCCTGCTTACCCAGCTTCCTCAACAAAACTTTACAATTCTCTATAGAGCAGGCTACACTGCTAAAGAAAGGATGAGGAGAACCCTATGAGCAGATATCGCTCCGTGGTTGTCGAAGACGGTGGCCGCCTCAACAACTACGCCATTGAGCCAGAGATGTACGTAGACCCTGTTCCACGGGTGGGCTTTACCGAGTATGCGGAGCGCTTGAACGGGCGCTTGGCGATGATTGGCTTTGTGGCGCTGATTTTGTTTGAAGCGTTGTCCGGCACCACCCTCATCGGCTGGCTACAGGCCTTGGGTCGCTAGGAGAAGGGGAGGCAAGCGGGAGCTTCCGAAGAGCTTCTCTTGCCTTCTTTGTAGCTAGGGACCAGGCATCTCCCAGTGTAGCTCTACGTGGGTGTAGCCTTCCGGGGTTTGGGTGCGGTGCCAAGAGCCCTTAGGCAGGTAGCGGGCGATGGTATTCATGGCCTTGCTGCCGTAGCCGCCGCCCGGGGTAGGGGCGTACTCTATGCCGTCGTTGATAATTGACAGACAGCAGAGGCGATCCCTTTGAACCAGCGACACCTTGACGAAGGAGGCGTTGCCCTTGGGAGGCTGGACATGGGCAATGACGTTGCCAATGGCCTCCCGCAAAAAGCGCAAGATGTCCTCCCGCTGGTCAAACCACTCACTGGTATTGGGCTCCGCTAAGGGCTGTAGGTGGCGCTCTACAGGCAAGGTCAGGCTGCCCGTTTGGATAAGCTCGTCCAGGTAGGTGTCGATGCCCCGGTGCAGCCCTTCCCGCAAGCTAGGGGAAATGTGCAGCTTGGTGGCCAGGGTGCGCACGTCATTGAGCTGGGCGCGAATGCCCCGCCCAATTTGCTCCAGTTGCTCCAGCAGACGATCGTAGATAGCCGGATCGGGAGCCCTGCCCTGCTGCTGTTGCCATTGCAAGCTCTCCAGCTCGTCCATGACCACCTTCAGCTCCTGCAGCTCGCGATCGTGAATGTCGGTGGCTACCCGGTAAAGGAGCTTACGGGCTTGGTCAATGGCTGCCTCCTGCTCAGCCCGGCGCAGGCGCTCCAGTTCCTGCTGTTGAGCCAAAAGCCGCTGGTGGTTTTCCAAGATCACCAGGGTCAGCAGCAAGCTCACCCCCGTCAGGCCAACGGCCAAAGCTGGCAAGGTCAGCGGCCAAATCCAACGCCCCAGCAAGAATTGGGCCACAGCCCAGCCCTCGTAAACGGCTAGCCCTAGCAGCGGCAAGAGGAGAGAGCGCGCCTGTTTCCAGCGGTTTTCGCGCGAAGAGGAGCGATAGCGCACCAAGAGCAGGCCCGTTGCCGCGCCTAGGAGGAAGACAACTCCCGCTGCTAGCTCCGCCGGCAGGGATCGGTACACCTGGCCAGTGAGCAGGCTGGACAGGATTTGCGCCTGGAGTTCTACTGCCGCAATCTGGGATCCATCCGCTGTCCGCACGGGAAAGGTCTCGGGGTAGCCGCCGACAAAGCCGACCAGAACAATCTTGTCCTGCAGTTGACGAGCTACCTCGGGCTTGAGGGGAGGGATCCCTTCATGAGCGCCGCAAGTCTGGCCGAGGTTGAGCGGGAGGGGCGGACAAACCTGTTCGATAGGGAGGATGGGAATGGAGTGTTGGGCGCCGAGAGGGTTGAATTGCACCGGCCGGAAGCCCCGCTCGCGCAGCCAGCGGCTGGCCCGCTCTGGATCGTACTTGGCAAAAGCCAAGGCCTCCACCGAGGCAAACATCTGCTCCTTTTGGCTGTCGCGGCGCAGGTAGAGCCCTCGCAACTGGGCCTGGCGCAGGATCCCAGCCCCATCCAGGCGGTGTTGCACCACTCCCTGAACATGTTCTGGTGCTACCAAATACTCCAGCCGTAGGGAGGAAAAAGGCAAGAAGTGGTTGTAGATGGTGATCTCAGGGCGGCCAAAGCTCTCACTGCTGCGGGTAGCCAAAACTACGCGATCTGGGTAGCGCTGGACTACCTGACGCAGGGGAGCATCCAAATCCTCGTCACCCAGCGTCTGGGGGACCACAAAGCTACTGGGCAGATTCAGCACCACCACCCTGGCTTCTGCTTCTTCCAGTAAGCGCAGGGTCAGGGCAGCGTAGTTGGAGCGCTCCAGGAGAAAGTCAACATGGGGATGAGGCTTGCTCTCCCCACTTTCCCCCTGTCCTTCGAGGCGGCCATCGATGCCGACGATTGCCACCTCCGGGGAAGGCTGCTGGGGGCCGCGCAGGGCATAGAGCCATTCTTGGGCATCGCTCTCAAGCCGCACCAGCAAGGGGTGCTGAGCGGAAAGGTTGAGCAAGGCAGCCCACCCCAGCCCCCAAGCCAAGGCCCAGCCCACTTCGCCGCGGGAGGCAGCTAGTTGAGCGGGCAAGCCAGAACCTTGGCCCCTACGGGACTGGGGAGAAACCCTAGCCTCAACGGCGGTGGCTGCGCACCCGCGCCGCTTCCTCAGGGCTAATGCCAAGCCGAGTGAGGTTGACCCGGCCCTTGTGATCAATGCTGCGAACCTTGACCACCACTTCGTCCTCCACGGCAACTTCATCTTCTACTCGGGTGACACGGTACTCCGCCAGCTGCGAGATGTGGATCATGCCCTCCTTACCGGGCAGGAACTCCACAAAAGCGCCAATGGGGAGGATGCGGGTCACCCGGCCCAGGTAAACTTGCCCCTCCTCCACTCGCCGCACCAGGTTTTCAATCATCGCCCGCGCCGCTTCGGCCTGGCCGCTGACGGTGGAAGACACTGTGATCGTGCCGTCGTCGCTAATGTCTACCTTGGCTCCTGTGGCTTCAGTAATGCTGCGCACCATCTTGCCGCCAGGGCCGATGATCTTGCCGATGTCTTCTGGATCCACCTTGAAGGTGAGCAGACGGGGAGCCGTTTTGGCCAACTGCGGCCGGGGGGCAGGAATGACCTCCAGCATCTTGTCGAGGATGTAGTCGCGCCCAGCCTTGGCTTGCAGGAGAGCTTTCTCGAGGATGTCAACAGTGATGCCGGTAATTTTCATGTCCATTTGCAAGGCGGTGATCCCTGCCCGCGTGCCGGCCACTTTGAAGTCCATGTCGCCCAAAAAGTCCTCGATCCCTTGGATGTCCGTGAGGATGCGCACCTCATCCCCTTCTTTGATGAGGCCCATGGCCACGCCGCTGACCGGTGCCTTGATCGGCACCCCGGCATCCATCAAAGACAGGGTAGAGCCGCAGACCGAAGCCATCGAGGTGGAGCCATTGGAAGAGAGCACCTCCGAGACCACCCGCACCACGTAGGGAAACTCCTCCTCCTTGGGCAACACGGGCACCAGGGCCCGCTCCGCCAGCGCCCCATGGCCAATCTCCCGCCGCCCTGGCGAACGAGAGGGCCGCACCTCTCCCACGGAAAAGCCAGGGAAGTTGTAGTGGTGCATGTAGCGCTTTTCGTCCACGGGGTGGAGGTCGTCCAACTCCTGGGCATCGCCAGGGGTGCCAAGAGTGGTAATGGAAAGAACCTGAGTGAGGCCGCGGTTGAACAGAGCACTGCCGTGGACTCGCGGGATCAAGCCCACTCGGCAAGAGACTGGTCGCACCTCATCCAGCTTGCGCCCATCTACCCGCACCCCCTCTTCCAGGATCTGTCGGCGCATCAGCTTCTTGAGGAGAGCCTTGAACTGGTTGTCCAACTCCTTGGGGTTTTCCAGCAGGTAAAGCCGCAAGGGATCCCCCTCTGGCCGTTCTTGGATTTGGGCCGCCAGCTTGGCCTTGATGGCCTCCAGTTGCTGCTCGCGGCTGGTCTTGTCCAAAAACTGCTTGAGGACAGCGCGAATCTCCTCCTGGGCCTGTTCTGCTACGAAGGCAACCAGCTCCTCATTGACGGGGGGTGGGGGTAGCTCTACACGAGGGATGTTGAGATCGGCAAGGACTTGCTGTTGAGCTTTGAGGAGCTCCTGAACAGCCTCGAATCCAAACTCGATAGCCTCGACCATGTCCTTTTCCGGCAGCTGCTTGGCGCCTGCCTCGACCATGATCACGCCGTCGGCGCAGCCAGCTACCACCAGATCCAGGTCGCCAGCCTCGATTTCGGCGTAGGTGGGGTTGATGATAAACTCATCCTGGAGTAGGCCCACCCGCACCGCTGCCACCGGGCCGTTGAAGGGAATGCGGGCGCCGTGGAGGGCCAGCGAGGCTCCCAAGATGCACAGCACGTCAGGGGGCACCTTGTCGTCCACAGAGAGGGTAGTGGCTACAATTTGTACGTCATCCCGCAGCCACTCCGGGAACAAGGGCCGCAGGGGTCGGTCGATGAGACGCGAGATCAAAGTAGCCCGCTCCGGGGGCCGACCCTCGCGCCGCAGATAACTCCCTGGGATCCGACCAGCAGCGTAGAGGCGCTCCTCGTAGTCCACCAGCAACGGCAAAAAGTCAGCCCCCTCGCGATTTGCCTGGCGGGTAGCCGTGACCAAGACGGAAGTTTCCCCACAGGTTAACCAGACTCCACAGCCTGCCTGGGGGGCCATCAAGCCAATATTGATGTCAATTTCCCGTCCGTAAAAGGAAATCGACCGAGTATATTCTGCCATGTAACGCTTTGCCTTCCTTTTTTCCTTGCCGCTATCGTAGCATTTTGGCTTGCTGGAGAAGGCAACCCTTGTCCAGCCAGGAGTTGGTCTGCAGCTACTTCTTTTGCATTGGCTAGCTCAGCCTCACCCCTCCCCTTCTCCCTCGGTCGAGTATCGCCAAAGGCGGTCGGCAATGCCTCCTCCCGAGGCCACCCAACGGGTCTTGCCTTTGCCAGCCGCTGACCTGTCCCCGGTGGCTCTTTACGCCGCTTCTAGGAATGCCAAAATAAAAAGCACTGCCTACTGTCCCCTTCTTCAATCGAACAAGTTATGAACGCTGCCGCATCTTCTCCCTCTTCTTCATTCGATGGCCAAGCTTTGGATCATGTGCTTATTCTCGACACTACTCTGCGCGATGGGGAGCAGTGTCCTGGCGCAACCCTCAACGCTGAGGAGAAACTGGCCATTGCCCGGCAATTGGCTCGGCTAGGGGTCGACATCATTGAGGCGGGGTTTGCCTACGCCAGCCCCGGCGACTTTGAGGCGGTGCAGAAGATAGCGGAACACGTGGGCACCCCCGATGGCCCCGTCATCTGCAGCCTGGCTCGTGCCTGCAAGGCTGATATTGAAGCGGCAGCTGAAGCCCTCAAGCCTGCTGCCAAGCCCCGCATCCATACCTTCATCTCCACCTCTGACATCCACCTCAAATATCAGTTGCGCAAAACCCGCGCTGAGGTGCTGCAGATTGCCGAGGAGATGGTGGCCTATGCCAAATCCTTCGTCGACGATGTGGAGTTCTCCGCCATGGACGCCACCCGCTCCGATCCCGAATTCCTCTACCAGGTTCTTGAAGCAGCCATCCGGGCCGGGGCCAAAACCGTCAACATCCCTGACACGGTCGGCTACAGCATGCCCGAGGAATTCGGCCAACTGATTAAAGGCATCCGTGAGAACGTGCCCAACATCAAGCAGGCCATCATCTCTGTCCACGGCCACGACGACCTGGGAGTCTCAGTAGCCAACTTCCTAGAGGCCATCAAGCAGGGCGCGCGCCAGGTGGAAGTAACCGTTAACGGCATTGGCGAGCGGGCCGGTAACGCGGCGCTGGAAGAATTAGTGATGGCCCTGCATGTGCGCCGCAGCTACTTTAACCCCTACTTTGGCCTGCCAGTGGACTCTGAAAAACCCCTTACTCACATCAAGACTCAGGAGATCTACCGCACCTCTCGCCTTGTCTCCAACCTCACCGGCATGTTGGTGCAGCCCAACAAGGCAATTGTTGGGGCCAACGCCTTTGCCCACGAGTCCGGCATCCATCAAGACGGGATGCTCAAAAACCGCCAGACTTACGAGATCATGGACGCCCAAACCATCGGTCTGCAATCGAGCACCTTGGTGTTGGGCAAACACTCAGGCCGCCATGCCTTCCGTACCCGCCTCAAGGAGCTGGGCTTCGAGTTGTCAGAGCAAGAGCTCAACAAGGCTTTCTTGCGCTTTAAAGAGCTGGCCGACAAGAAGAAAGAGATCACCGATCTCGACCTGGAGGCCATTGTTAACGACGAAACCCGGCCAGTGCCGGATCTCTACCGGCTGGAGCATGTGCAAGTGGTGTGTGGCAATCACGAGACGCCCACAGCTACCGTGCGCCTGATTACCCCTGAAGGCGAGGAAAAGGTGGATGCAGCGGTGGGCACGGGACCGGTAGATGCAGTTTACAAAGCCATCAACCGCATTGTTAACATTCCTAACCAGCTCATTGAATTTTCCGTCCAGTCGGTTACCGCCGGCATTGACGCCATGGGGGAAGTCACCATCCGCCTGCGCCATGAGGACCGCATTTTCTCAGGACATGCTGCCAACACGGACATTATTGTTGCCTCTGCGCAAGCCTATATGAATGCCCTCAATAAGCTCTACGCCGCTCTGCACGCAGCTCGCTCAACGGCTGCCCAGCGGGAGGCTGCCACTCAGAAGGTTTGAGCGCAAGGCTAGGCTTCCCGGCTGCCTCCTCCCCAAGAGGAAGAGGAGTTGGCGGGGGAGCGGCCTAGATCTCTCCGGCAAACACTCGCCCGATGACCTCTTCAAGGGGCGGATCGGTTACCGCCAAGTCCAACACCTCCAGCTCCGCCAGGAGCCTGGCTACCGTCTGGGTGAGGTGTTCCCGCCGTACCCACAGCCGCACCTCGCAGCTGCTGCCGGGATCCCCCTCGCTGCGCAGCTCGCCATAGGACTGCAGTTGCGCCAGGGGACAGGGGTGGGCCAATTCCAGCTTTACCTCTCGGTAGGGGGCAAAGCGCTGCCGCAGCTCTTCCAGGCCGCCATCGTAGATAAGCTGCCCGCCGCTAATCACCAACACCCGCTCACAGAGGGCGGTAATATCGGCCATGTAGTGGCTGGTCAGGAGCACTGTTGCCCCATAGCGGCGGTTGTAGTCGCGCAGAAATTGCCGCACCGCAGCCTGGGCGTTGATATCCAACCCCAAGGTGGGCTCGTCCAAAAACAAAACCTGCGGGCGGTGGAGCAGGGCCGCCAGCAGCTCTGCCTTCATCCGCTCCCCTAGGGAAAGCTTGCGCACCGGCTGCTTTAGCTTGTCCTTCAGGTTGAGCAGCTCCGCCAACTCCTCCACCCGCTCCTGAAACACTTTCTCCGGGATCTCGTAAACAGCGGCGTTAATGCGCAAGGAGTCCATCGCCGGTAGATCCCAGAGGAGCTGCTGCTTTTGCCCCATCACCAGGGTAATCTGCCGCAAAAAAGCTGGCTCGCGCCGGTAGGGCAAATGACCAACCACCTGTACCGTGCCACTGGAGGGGTAGATGAGACCCGTCAGCATTTTAAGGGTGGTGGTCTTGCCAGCCCCGTTCGGCCCTAGAAAGCCTACCACCTCCCCCGCTTGAATTTGAAAGCTCAGGGATTGCACCGCCGGGATGTAGCGATAGGTGCGGCGAAAAAAGTGGCGTAAGGTACCCACTACCCCCGGCTCCTTGATGGCTACGGGGTAAACCTTGCTCAGGTTGTTAACAGTAATGACCGGCTCCCGCTCCGTCAACCTCATCCCCACAAAATAGCCAGCCTGGCCTCCCCAACCCCAGAGCCAAGTTCCCTGAAGCTGAGTCTGCCAGATCTGGCAAGGAGGCCACCGCAGATGGGCAAGGGCACTACAGCAGCCCCACGTCTATTCCTGGCTTGCCGGCAACGAGCTCTACTTTCAAGATGCGGCCACCCGACTTCTGAATGCGCTGCTGCTCGCGGAACCAGTTGTCGTAGGGCACCAACTTGGTAAAGTAGGTATTCTGCAGCTCCCGTTGGGTGCGAATTCGGGTTTGGCTAGGCACACAGGCGGTGATCTTAAACATGCGCATGGTGGAGGATCCCCCCTGGCAAGGATTAACTTGACCAGCAACACAGGCGACCCACCTCAGAAAGCTCGCGTACCTTAGTTAGCACACCAGATCCCTGGGGCAAGTCGCCTGTCGTGCTTGTTAGATGAACTTCACGCCAAGGCCACGAGGCTGGCAGTTAGCTGAGACCAGAGCAGATGTAGTCGAAGTACACACCCATTTCTTTGCCGGCTTCAGGGCCCACCAAAGCAGCGGTTACTTCTTTCATAGCTTGGATGGCCTGAATCGTTGCCCCAATTGGCACCCCCAGCGAGTTGTAGGTTTCTTTGAGGCCGTTGAGCACCCGCTCGTCGAGGATGGAGGGATCCCCCGCCAACATCGCATAGGTGGCATAACGCAGGTAGTAGTCCATGTCGCGAATGCAAGCAGCATAGCGACGAGTGGTGTACATGTTGCCACCAGGGCGGGTGAGATCGGAGTAGAGCAGGGCCTTGGCAGCAGCCTCCTTAATGATGTTGGAAGCGTTGGCGGCAATAGTGGCAGCCGCTCGCACCCGCAGCTCGCCCGTGGCGAAGAAAGCCCTTAGCTTGTCCATGGCCGAGCTGTCGAGGTACTTGCCTTGGACATCGTAGCTGTTGATAACAGCAGTAATGGCGTCTTGCATGATGAGCTTCCTAAATCAAACAACCTTAAACAGAGGGCAGTCGAAAAAGAGCCTAGCTCATGGCTCCCGCGACAAAGTCGAAGTAGTAGGCCGCTTCAGCCGCGTCCTCGGGAGACAAAAGACCCATGGCTACCTGCTTCATGAGGCGGATGCTCTCCGCCACTGCCGGGAGGGGCGTGCCCAGAGAGTTGTACATCTCCCGCACACCCACCAAGCCGATCTCTTCAATCGGGGTAACGTCGCCGGCAACGATCCCGTAGGTAATCAGGCGCAGGTAGTAGTCCATGTCCCGCAGGCAAGTTGCCGTCATTTCCTCCCCATAGGCGTTGCCCCCTGGAGAGACAATGTCGGGACGCTTCTGGAAGAGCTGATCAGCTGCTTGCTTAACGATGCGCTCGCGCGACTCCGTCAAGACTTGAGCGATGCGCAGCCGCTTCTCCCCCGAGGTAACAAAGGACTTAATCCGATCCAGTTCTCCCGGGCTGAGGTAGCGGGCCTCCGCATCCGCATTCACAATCGACTTCGTGATAACGCTCATGGATATCCATCCTCAAGTCGCTTTTTTAAAAAAGGAGTATGGCAGGCATACCCGCATGCTATTTTCCGATATGCCTGCCGTCTGCCATCTTAGATCTTCACACTTCTTAAAATCTTTCCCAGGAAAGGAGCTCTCCCTTTGCCGCTAGGGCAGATAGGGTTGAAAGTCTTGCGTAACCCTCAAGGTCAGGCTGGCGTTGGCCTCAATCACCGCCACTTCTGGCGCTGTTACATTGCCAATCACCGCCCCTGCGGCTGCTCCGCCCAGCACTTTCTCGGTTGAGATCACCCGGTCGCCCAAAAGGCCCCCCAAGAGAGCCCCTGCGGCTGCCCCAATCAGGGCATCTTGGACAATTGCTTCCGCGGAGGTGTGACGGGGATCCTTGCGCAGCGGGACCACCTGGCTTTGCGCATAGAGGGGGTAGGATCGGCCATTGAAAATCAAAGCTCGCGAGACAAACTGGGCGCCGCCGCTTACTGGCTGGAATTGGCCTTCTAGGAGGGCTCCTGCCGGAACAACCGTGTTGCCGTAGATATCCCGCAGGGGGGTTTCCAGAGTGAGCCTGACGGTGCGAGTTTCGCCAGGGGCCAAGAAAAGGGGCTCAGCAGAGCGATGCACCGCTTGGATCAAGTCTCCGGAGCGCAACAGCAGCGTGGCTCGCAGTTGAAAGGGCTGGCCAAAGCCGTTTCCGCCTGTCCCTGGATTTACAGGCCGCCATCCCTCGCCACGGGGCGGAGGTGGCAAGGGATCCCTCTGCGCCAGAACCGGCGTAGCCACCGGTAGCCAGAGCATCCCCCCCACTAGAGGGACCAACAGGCGACGGGCTAGATTGGTCATGGTCTCAATCCCTGAGCTCCACTTCTACGTTAGCGGCAAGCTGGCCAAAGCCAAGGGCAAGAGCTACTTTGGCATTCCCCCTCCATCAAACCCCGTCCAAAAGTGGGGTGGACTACCCCAAACCAGTAGATTCTGCTGCTCTTTGGCCTTAATAGAAGTGCGGAAAAGCGCTGCTGTCGCCGCTTTGGGAACTCTGCTGTCCGTGCTAGATTAGCCCTAGGTTTCTCCCTTCAGGTAGGGCTTACACCCTTTTCCTGTGGCCATGAAGCGCAGCCCCTCCACGCCAGAGCAACCCTCTCCCAGTTCAGGCACTTCTACCCAACCGCACTGTTTGTCGCAGGGGGAAAGAGGCTTTCCCTTTTTGCGGCCTTGGGCTGTCTCGGGGCTAAGGTCTCTTCTCTTGTCAGTGCTGCTGGTGCTCTTGGGCATGGGTCTGGGGGCAGCTCTGGTGGGAGGCAAGGGGGTATTGGCTCAGACGACGGCAACTCCGCCCCAGCCGAACCTAAACCTAAACTTTATTGCCGAGGTGGCCCAGAAGGTGGGGCCGGCAGTAGTGCGCATCGACGCGGAGCGGACAGTGAACGTTCCTGGGGCTTTCCCAGAGGAGTTCTTTAGCGACCCGTTTTTCCGCGAGTTCTTTGGCCAGGTGATCCCTCCCCTGCCGCGACAGCGGCGACAGCAAGGCACCGGCTCCGGCTTTATCATTAGCCCGGACGGCCAGATCATCACCAATGCCCACGTGGTGGAGGGATCTGACAAAGTAACGGTGACGCTGAAAGATAGCCGTAGCTTTGAGGGCAAGGTCATTGGCACGGATCCAGTTACGGACATTGCTGTGGTGAAGATTGACGCCCAAAACCTGCCAACGGTGAAGCTGGGCCGCTCTGAGCTTCTCGAGCCGGGCCAGTGGGCCATTGCCATTGGCAACCCGCTAGGGCTAGACAACACGGTAACCGCTGGGATCATCAGTGCCTTGGGCCGTTCCAGCAGCGAGATCCGCGTGCCCGACAAGCGGGTGTCTTTCATCCAGACCGATGCAGCCATTAACCCCGGCAACTCTGGCGGTCCGCTGCTCAACGCCCAAGGGGAAGTGATTGGGGTCAATACCGCTATCATCCAGGGAGCGCAGGGGCTGGGCTTTGCCATCCCTATTGAGACAGCCCAGCGGGTGGCCAAGCAGTTGATTGCCCGGGGCAGGGTGGATCACCCCTACTTGGGCATCCGCATGCTTACCCTCACTCCTGAGCTGAAGGAACGCCTCAACCAGGATCCCAACAGCCGCATTTTCGTAACGGTGGATCGGGGGGTGCTCATCGGCGAGGTTGTTCAGGGATCCCCAGCCGAGCGGGCCGGGCTGCGCGCTGGCGACATCATTCTCTCCATCAATGGCCGCCCTGTAACCACTGCCGACCAGGTGCAGCAAGAGGTGGAGCGAATGGAGGTAGGCAGCAAGCTGGAGCTGGAGATTGAGCGCGGTGGGCGGCGGCAAAAGATCCAGGCGGTCACCGGATCTTTCCCAACCCCGAAGCGCAGCTAGGCGGAGGCCTAGGCGTACTGCTTGTCAACTTCGGCGGCAGGGGGGCAAATGATGGACAAGCAGCTCGGTTTCCTCTGGCGCAAGCGGGTGAGGAATTGGCCAGCCTGCACCGATTTGGAGCTAATGGAAGGCCTCAAAGCGGGGCAGCCTGCTGCTCTAGCGGCTCTTTATGATCGCTACGCCAGCTTGGTCTATGGCCTGGCCCTCCAGATCCTGGGCTGTATGACTGAGGCGGAGGATCTGACTCAGGAGGTGTTTGCCCTTCTCTGGCGGAAGCCCAGCCACGATCCAAGGCAGGGATCCATCAACAGTCTTCTGTGTAGGTTGACCCGGGCGCAGGCCCTTGAGCGTCTGCGCTCTCGAGGCAGCCAGCGCCGCCTCGGGAAACCCTGGCAGCCTCTGCTGATTGCCAGCCATAGATCCCCAGCCCCCTTTGAGCAGCTCTCCGTCGAAGAGCGGCGGCAGCCCGTTCAGGAGGCTCTCAGTCAGCTGTCGGAAAGCCAGCGCCAGCTGCTGGAGTTACTCTACTATCGAGGCCTAAGCGCGGCAGACATTGCCCAGGAGCTGGGGATGCCCCTGGCAACCGTCCAAGCCCGCTCTCGCCAAGCCCTCTGCAAGTTGCGGAGATCCCTGCGGCCTCTGCTTGACCAGTAAGGCGGCGGGGCTTTGGGATGGCCATGTCTACATGTTCCTCTGAGCTGGGAGAAGAAATCCTAGCCGATTATCTGCTGGGGATCTTGCCACCCGAGCAGGCAAGGGCCCTAGAGGCGCGCTTGGCTCAAGAGCCCCAGCTAGCGGCAGAATTGCAAGCCCTCCAAGAAGCCCTGCATCTGTTGCCCTATGGGCTGCCGGGGGTGATCCCGTCGGCCAGCGTGCGAAGCCAGGTGATGGCAGAAGCGGGCGCCCCGCCCATCCCCCCCCAGCCAGCCTTGCCCTCTCTAGGGCTGGCTCGCCTCAAAAAGCGCTGGTTGAGGGGCCTAGGGGCAGTGGCCCTGCTGTTGCTGGCTTTCGATAACTGGCGGCTACGGCAGACCCCGCAGCCAGCTCCCCTAGAAGCGGGGCAGGCGCTGGCCCAGTTGCTCCAACAGCCGGGATCTCGCCTAGTTACCTTGCAAGGGGAGGCAGGGTCAGCTAACTTGCTGTTTCGCCCGGGGGAGTGGCAGGCGGTGGTTTTGGCAGCAAGGGATCTGCCCTCTTTGCCTGAAGGGGAGCGCTACCACCTTTGGCTCAAGCTGGACACTGAGGAGATGCTCTACTGCGGCAGCTTTCAAGTAGATGCCCAGGGCAGTGCCATTGTTGCCTTGCGCCTGCCGCAACCCCCCTCCGAGGAGGCGCGCGTCCAAGAAGTGCTGGTTACGGCCGCCCCTGCCCTGCCAGAACTTGGCAGCAGGGTTCTCCTCAGCGCTAGGGTGGTGGAAGACTAGCGGGCCACCAGCAGCACCCCCATCATGCCGCCGGCGAGAGGATAGAACTTGGCAGCAGAAAATCCCACCTGCAAGGCCATTTGCTGCTGTTGTTCTCCGGAGGGAAAGCGATCCAAGCTGGGGTCAATGTAGGCATATTCGGCTGCCAATCCCAAGGCTTTGGCCTGGGCCACAACCCAGCTGTTGAGGTACCAGCGCTGAAAGCTCTCCAGGAAAGGGATCCCCCTGGGGCGATGGAAATCCAAAATGGCAGCGCGGCGGCCAGGTTTGAGCACCCGGCAAATCTCCCGCAGGGCCTGAGGAATGTCGGTTACGTTGCGCAGGCCGTAGCCCATCGTAATGGCGTCAAAGCTGCCATCCGGAAAAGGCAAGGCCAGAGCATCGCCCAAGACCCACTCCAGGGAGTAGTCGGGGAACAATTGCCGGGCCCGGCGCTGGGCAATGGCCAGCATGGCTGGGGAGAAATCCAGTCCCACCACCTGTCCGCCTCGTCCCACTCTCCGGGCCAGTTGCAGGGCCAGGTCGCCAGTGCCACAGCAGAGATCCAACACCCGCTCCCCCGCAGCCGCACCCGACCAGCGTACGGCCATGCGCTTCCAAACCTGATGTAGCCCCAGGCTTAGAGTTTGGTTAAGGGCGTCGTAGTGAGGAGCAATGCGGTCAAAGAGCTCCCGGATTTGCTCAGGGCGCTCAAAGGCTGGGCTGGGCACCGGTTCTCAACTCCACGGGCAGAAGAAGAGGCTAGGGTGGCACAGGGATCCCGCTGACCCCAACTTGGTGGCGGCGGCTGGGATAATCCGCTAGGCTCAAAGACAATGAGCGGGAGCTAGCCAAGGTGGAAGCAGGGATGCGGATCGTTCCCTGGAAAACTTGGCTGTTGGGAGGCAGCTCTCCAGGCAGGCCTTCAATGAGAGCGTCGATTGGCCGGCCGTTGTCGTCGGTAACGTTGAGGAAGCTGTAGAGAAAGCGCACCGTTTCCGGCGAATTGTTTTGTAGGGCAACGTTTAAAACCACCTGCCCTCCCTCGCGACGCACGGAGAGCACCTGCATGGCCACCTGCCCGCTGGCAGCCACTTGGAGAGGCGGAGGTGGTGGCGAAGGACGCGGCGGCGGAGAGGGGGAAACAGGCTGCGGGGTAGACAAGGGAGAGGGAGCCGAGGCCAACTCGGGAGACAAGCGGCGTGGAGGAGTGGGGGTAGGAGGGGCAATGGCTACGGGTGGGGGTGTGAAAAGCGGAGTAGGAGGGGGAGGCGGGCGAAGAAGGGCTTCCGCTGCTGCGATCACCTCCGCCTCGTTGAGGAGGGGCACAGTGCGGGGATCGCGAATGACCCGCGAGGCAGAAGAAGTGCTGGTTTCGGCAACCGGGGAGGAGACCCCCGAGAGAGCACGTTGGCCGAAGAGGTAACCCACGCAGCCGCTCACCACTGCCGTAAAGAAAAAAGCCACTAGCCAACCCACCTCTCCCAAGAAGCTGGAGGTGAAATCTCGGGCTGGCCTAAGCGATCTCCGCAAAGACTGCTCACTCCTGCTAGGAACCTGTTCTACCTATGATATGCAGGCAGCAGGCCAGCTACTTCACCGGCTCAGAATCAGGGTGCTCTTGCGCCTGGCAGCCGAGAGAGGCGCTGTCGAGGTTGGGCAGCCGTTCCCCCAACCACCAGCCCGGATCCTCCCAGTTCAGAGATCCCAGCCACTTCCCCGCCCGATCCGCCAAGACCAAGCCCAACAAAACCGGCGCAGTGGTGATCCCCAACGCCAGGCTCAGCCAAAGGGGAGGAAAGGTTGGCGAGGCAGCTGAAGCAGCATTTTGGCCAGGGGAAGATGCTGGCTTGGGATCCGTCATGCCTCTTGTAAAACTGCTCCTAATTGAGCTTTATCCTAGCTCCAAACTCACAGATCCAGAGAATGTGCCCGAGCTCCGCGCAGGGGTTTTCAACCGCTAAGCTAAGGCAATGGACTTCCCTCCTCCTGCCTGATGGCGATTGTACTTATCTGCGGCCCTGCCCGCTGCGGCAAAAGTCGGCTGGCGGAGAGCCTAGCTGCCGCTTCCGGACTGCCGGTCTTCTACCTGGCCACGGGGCCTAAGCCGGATCCTGAGGCTGACCCGGAGTGGGCGGAGCGGGTTCGACAGCATCGGCAGCGGCGTCCTCCCACCTGGCAAACCTGGGAAACGGGGCCTGACCTGGGCGCCGAACTGCAGCAGCTACCTCAGCCCTGCTGTGCCCTAGTGGATTCGCTGGGGGGCTGGGTGGCCCAGAGCTTGGACTGCTCGCCTGGGGAATGGGATCCCTTGGCGCAATCCTTCTTGAGAGCGTTGCAAGGCTGCCGAGGAAAAGTGATCCTGGTTTCCGAAGAAGTAGGCTGGGGGGTGGTGCCTGCCTATCCGTTGGGGCGTCAGTTTCGCGATCGGATGGGGGAGCTCACCCAGAAGCTGGCCCCGCTGGCAGACCAGGTGTTCCTGGTGGCGGCAGGCTTTGTCCTCGACCTAACTCGGCTAGGGATCCCGCTGGCAGGGGTGAATAGCCCAGAGCTGAGATAAGCTGCAAGGGGTTGATGCTATCCACAGCCCTGACCAGGATTCAAGGCGTTAAGGTAACTGCTTGTCGTCGTGCCGATTACCTTCTACTTGCCGGCCAAAGCCATTCAAACCCTGGATTTAACGCCGGGCCATGAGTTGGTGAAAACCTTGATGGCGGATCCCGTTGGCGCCGCTCAGCAGGTTCAGTGCGCCATCGATTGGCCGCGCAGCCCCGACGATCCGCGCGAGCTCTCGGAGATCCCAGAAGTGCGCCTGTGGTTCATCCGCTGGGACACGGTTTACCCCTGGATGCCCTACTTTCTCGACTGGCGCAGTGGTGAGCTGGCCCGTTACGCCGCCATGCTGGTGCCTCACCAATTCAACCCGCGCGAAGGGATCGTCTACAACCCGGAGGCATTGGAGATCTTCGTCTACCAGAAGATTTTTGTGCTGATGCGCTGGTTTAAGCAGCAGAAACTGGGATCGGTCTCGATGCTGCGCGACATGGCCTTGGTGTTTGGCTTTGAGGTGCAACCCGAGTTTCTAAGCCTCTGGGAAGCTGAGACAGGGGAGCCATGAGAGTGATGGTGGCAGACACCTGGCCTGGAAGTCGGGCAGCGCCAGGAGTGGCAGAGGCCTGGCAGCAGGCGGTGCAAGCCCCTTGGGGCCTGCTCGAGGTGGATCCCAGCCCTTCTGAAGCCCAGCTTAGAACCCTCTGGCGGCAGATGGTTGCTTGGGAGGGAGAGAAGGCCCCGCTGCTGGTGGTGCCCGGAAGCCTTGCCGACCCTCTGGGGCCTGGCCAAACCTGGGCTGACCTAGCTGCTGCGTGGGGGTTCAGGGTACTTCTGACGCTGCCTGAAGAAGCTGCCCTTAGCCAAGCAGCCGCCTTTGCAGCTTTGCTGCGGCAAACCAAGGCCGAGTGCCTAGGGTGGGTGCTTCTGGAAGCGGCACCAGCCCTCTCCTCCCAACTAGCGCCTGCCTTGGTCTGGCAGTTGCCGGCCCAGGTAGGGATCCCCGTTTTGGGTAGAAAAGCAGTGGCTGGCTCGGTGGTGTGGAGAGAAGAGCTGTGGGATCTCCTCAGTCTAAGATCTACGCAGGGATGGGGGGCCTACCCCGAGCTTCCCCTCCTTTGATAGGTGCCCATCAGCTGCGCCTGGGCGAGGATGTGGCCTTCCATGGCCCGTAGCAAGGCCTCTTTGGTGGCTCCTGGAGCTAAGGCTAGCTGCCTGTCCAGGGCGTAGAGGGTGAAGAAGTAGCGGTGGGTGCCGCTGGGAGGGCAAGGGCCACCATAAGTGTTCCGACCCCAACTGTTTTGCCCGTGGACGGCCCCTTGGGGGAGATCGCTGTCGGAGCGGATCCCTTCTGGCAGACTCGTGACCCTGGCAGGCAAGTTGTAGACTACCCAATGGACAAAGGTGCCTCTGGGGGCGTCTGGGTCATCCATGATCAGGGCAAAGCTTTGGGTTCCTGCAGGTGCCCCCGACCAACTCAAGGGGGGAGAAAGGTCGTCTCCTTCACAGGTGTAGCGGGAGGGGATGGGTTCTGAGGGGGCAAAAGCGGAGCTAACAAGCTGCAAAGTCATACGACCCGAGCTCAGGAAACCTCAGCAGCTAGGGAAACGATTCTGTGACGGAGAGAGTGGGATTCGAACCCACGGTGAGTTGCCCCACACAGCATTTCCAGTGCTGCGCCTTCGACCACTCGGCCATCTCTCCAGTGCACCTATGCAACTACTTTTCAGCAGCGCCGAAAAGTGAGCTCTCTAATTCTAGCAAAGAAACTCCCCGCCCTCTAAAGCTTGCAGCAGTACCTGCCAGCGAGAGCAGCGCTAGGGATTGAGGGTGGCGTTGAGTTGCATTGCTGTCTAGTCAGGGATGCACAGGCGGGGACGCCAGGGCAAAAAAGACAGGGATCCCCTTAGCGTCCACTCGGTGCTGATATAGCGCCGACCGGTTGGATGTCGTGCAGCTCGAGATGGATATCTTGCAGCCACCGCCCCAGGCTGTCGATCATGGCTCGATAGCGATCCAGGCCGCAAAACTCGTTGAGGGGATCCCGGAAGTAAACTTGGGGATCGTAAATTGAGTAAGTTTGATTTTTGGGAAAGCGAGCGTAATCTGCCCGCCAAATAGCCACCAGATCAGGGCCAGGCGGGGCTTGGGAAGGAATGCTCATGCCTTGGCCGCAACAGAAAGAGACACCGTTTCCCCAGGAGCAGGGCAGCATAGTCGGATTGATCGGCCGGTGGCAGCGTTCAGGGATCCCAGCTTTTCCCGAAACTCCTCTAGGCTCCCCAGAGGGCGGATCTGGGCGGCCAACCAGCCCTGGTAGTTCACCTCTCCCATCGCCGTCGGGATCACCTGCTGCGGGCGCAGGGCTGCCACCACCTGCAGGGCTCGCTCCGGCCCCATGATGACCTCGCCCAAGAGGGGAAAGATTTGCCCCACCACCGGAATCAACAGAGTGTGGATGGGAGAAAACTCCTGCTGCAGCCGCGGGCGGACATCGGGTTGGGAAAGATGAGGCTCATAGTAAAGCCGCGTCTGGGTGGATAGCTCTTCCAGCAAAAAGCCCAGCTCCCGCACCGGCCCCAAAGGCGCGCCGGGAACTGCTGTGATGCGCAGATCCCCCCACTGCACCCCCTGCCAGGGATCCAGAGCTTGAACCGCTGCAAATCCCAGACGCTTCACTACCCTAGCTGCAGCCGGTGAAGCCAAAACCGGGATCTGCTTGTCCAACCTTTGCAGGGTAGGCGGGTGGCAGTGATCCGGCTGGCCCTGGCTGAGGAGGATCCCGTCAATTTTGGGCAGAGTCTCCGGGGTAAAGGGGGGCGGCTGGCGGTGCTCCAGGCGGAGGAACCAGGGCAGGCCAAAGAAGACCAAAGGATCCACCAGCCACGGATCCAGGAGGAAGGTCTGCCTCTGGGTCTGGACGAGCCAACTGTTAAGGTCGAGGCGGGTGAGTTTCATGGAGCTACTGGCCGGTGATGGAGAGGTCAGCTACCCAAATGCGGGGACACAGGCCAGCAGGAGTGACCTGTGGCTCCGGCTCGACGTAGAAAATCGACTTCAACAGCTCCAGAAAGTCCCCGGCTACTGTGGCCGCCTCGATGCTGATGCGCTCTCCCTGGCGCACCCACCAGCCCTGAAAGGGCAGGGAGAAGGATCCCTGTAGAGGCTTAACTCCAGCATGGAGGGCCTGCAACTCGTCAATCCAGACCACGTTCTCAGCCGTGGCCAAGTCATAGGTGCTCTCCGGCGGTGCGCCAGCAAACACGTGATAGTAGTGGGCGGCAACCGTCACTTTGGCGCCGATGTTGGCATGGCCGGTGGGCTGGGCCCCCAGACGTTTGGCAGTGCCGGCGCTGTGCAAGAAGTGGGTTAGGACACCGTTGGTGATGAGGGGAACCCGGCGGGTGGGGGTGCCTTCGCCGTCAAAGCTAATTGCGCCTACGTTGGTTGGGTGGAGAGCGTCATCACACACCGATAGGAGAGGTGAGGCAATCTGCTTGCCCAGCGAGTCGGGGGTGGAAAGGCTTTGGTTGTCGAGGATGTTCTGGGCGTTGAAGAGATTGGAGAAAGCTCCCAAGAGGCTTAGAAAAGCTTCCCCAGAAAAAACCACCGTGTATTTCCCCGAAGGGATCCGCTCGTACTCCAGGTGGCTGATGAGTTTCTCGGCAGCTTCTTTGGTGCAACCTTGAATATCCAGCTCCTCCAGGCTGCGAGCCACCCGCATGGCGCCGGCGCTGCGGGGTTTGCGGCCCTCTTGTTCTGCTTTCCCGTAGAGAAAAATTGAGGCCAGGGTGTGGCCCTCTTGGCGCAGGGCTTGGTCGCTGTTGAGGTAAAAGCGGTCGATCTGTCGCTGGGCCAAGCCGTTGTAGGGTACCCCTTGGATGGCGGGATGGGATCCCAGCAAAGCCTTCTCAGCAGCCACCAGTTGCTCTAGGAGCTCGCTAGCCAGCGCCAGGGGCCTTTTGTCGTTGCAGGGCTGGAGAATGGGCAGCTTGGCCTCTGGGCTAAATTGGGGCGCATGTTCCCGCACACCGAAGTGGCTGGCTTCAAAGGCCATCTGCAGAGCCAGTTCCAGCCCCGCCTCATCGACATCGGTGGTGGAGGTCACCCCCACCTGACCCTGGTCGTTCCAGGCCCGCACCGTTACGCTGCAGCGGTGGGAAGCCTGGACCTGGCGAGGTTCCCCGTGATCCACCTGCACGCTGGTTTCGTCCACTTGAGCCCCGTAGAGATCAAACTGGGGGATCCCCAAACGTTGGGCACAGCTTTGCACCCGTTCGGCCAAGGCCTCAACTTGCAGTATCGCCACTCCTTCTCTCCCCTACCGACGGGCCAGCCAGGCGGTCAAGTCCTCCACGCTGTTGAAATCCAGCAGCGCTTCCCCCAGCGCCTCCAGTTGCGACGTTGGCAAAGTCCAAATCCTGTTTTCCAGAGCCGGGTCAAGGGATCCCAGCTTCCGCCGCAAAAGCCGCAAAACCAGCGTTGCTTCTCCATGCTGCAATCCCTGTTGCAATCCTTGTTGCAGTCCTTGTTGCAGGCCCAGTTGCAGACCTTCTTTGCGCCCTGCTTCTAGGCCCTCGCGCAGAGCTTCTGCCCGCCACTCTTGGTAGATCACCGACTCCCTCATATCCAAAGACCTCATGATTTGTCGAATTCAGCACCGATCCAATGCTAGTCCTGCCAAAACGGCTGTTGCCGCTGCCAGTTCCCGTCGCTCGTTGAGGTCTGGCAAGCGCTCTAGCTCACTGACCACTCCCCGCAAGGTTTCTGCCGGATCCTCCACCTGACTCAAGACGCGAAAAGGGAGCAGGGCTTGCCAAACGTGCTCCGCACCGCTCACGCGAATGTGCTCCGCACCGCTCACGCGAACGGCTCCGGCCGGCAAGTTGCATTCCCACAAGCGAATGACCTCGACATGGCTGAGCCTTTCTAGGCGGAAAAAGGTTTGGAAAACCCTCTCCGAGCGCGTTTTGCGAAGATAAATGACCACCTGCCGCACCGGTAGCTGGGGATATTTCCGATAGAGGCGAAGCCGGTAGTCAGCCATGCGAAAGGGGATTTCAGGATCTGGATCTGTTTGAAATTCCAGATGCAAAATGCTCTGCCGAAGCCCCAACAAAATCACGGAGTCTGCCCGGATGGGCTCCTCTGACAATTCCGTAGGCAGCATCTGTACCGGTGCAGCCACTTCTCTTACCAGCCAGGCGGCAAACTGCTCCGGGAAGCGCTCTGCCAGGTATTTGCAAACGTTGTCGTAGGCCATGGGGGATCCCTGGATCTAGCGCCCGCCCACGGTGATGGCGTCCACCTTGATGTGGGGCTGACCCACGGTGACGTAGATGTTGCCGCTGACAGAACCACAGAAGCCAGGGGCTAGGCGAAGATCCTTGGAGCACATGGAGATCTTGGTCAGGATGTCCTTAGCTTCCCCGATTAGGGTAGCCCCCTTGAGCGGCTTGGTAATTTTGCCGTTGTCGATGAGGTAGGCTTCTTCAACGGCAAAGTTGAATTGTCCCGTGGGGCCGACGCTGCCTCCCCCCATGCGCTTGCAGTAGATGCCCTTGTCAATAGAAGCAAAAAGATCGTCCAGTTCGGCATCGCCGGGAGCGATATAGGTGTTGCGCATGCGGCTGGCGGGGGCAAAGGTGTAGTTCTGGCGGCGACCGCTGCCGGTGCGAGGGTGGCCAGTGCGCATGGAGCCAGCGCGGTCGGCCAGGAAGTTCTTCAGAATGCCTTTTTCGATGAGCAGGGTGCGCTGAACCGGCATGCCCTCGTCGTCCACATCCAGGCTGCCAAAGGCCCCCTCGGAGAGCCCCTCATCCCAGGCGGTGAGGTTTTTGTGGGCAATTTTCTGGCCTTTTTTGTCAGCAAAGGGGGTGGTTTTGCGCTCGATCTGAGTGGTTTCCAAGAGATGCCCACAGGCTTCGTGGAAGATCACGCCGCCAAAGGCGTTGGACATGACGATGGGGTAAGTGCCCGACTCCACGTAGTCGGCGTAGAGCATCTGGCCGGCAGCCTCTGCCAGCTCCTGGCTGTGGGCTACAAGATCCCAGCGGCGCAAAAAGTCGGGATCCCCGGTGCCCCCCGCCCGTTGACTAACCGAAGCCCGGTGGTCGCCGTCGGCGCAGAGCAGGGTAGAACTGACCGACTGGGTGAGGCGAATGTCACGCACAAAGGTGCCATCGCTGCAGGCCACCAGGATCTCCTGCCAGTCGCGGAAGTAGTTGGTGCGGCGGGACTGGACGTGGCGAGCTTGCCGCTTCAGCTCTGCGTTGGCCCGCAGCAGGATCTCGCCCATTTCGCCAATAGGGCTGCATTCCTTGAGCCAGCCGTCTTTGCTGCGGCGCTCGGCGTAGTCTTGGAGCAGCCCTAAGTTGGCAGGAGAGACCAAAGCGGCAGGACCAGGGGGGGTGAGGCCCATGAGCAGCAGGCCTTTTTCCAGAGCAGCTTTGAGGCCGGCAAAGGAGAGATCGTTGGTGCTGACGTAGCAGTCAGCCAGGCCACGAAACACCCGCACCCCTGCGCCGGTGGAAAGCCGAGGGGTGATACTGGTGATGGCGTCGTCTTCCGCCAGGCAGCTGATGGAGTTGACCCGCTCCAGGAAGATCTCCACCAAATCGGCGCCGGCAGCCCGTCCCCAGCCCAAAAGAGTTGAAAGGGGATCCCGCCAGTCCTCGCCGAAGCGCTGCAGGGTGGGGCGATAGTCGAGGTTGGGCAGGTCTTTGGATAGAAGCAGCATACAGGCTTAGGGGGCTGGGGCCGGCTTTTATCTCCTCAGTTTAACAAGACGTAAAGGCTGCCTTTTGGGGGAAAGAGCCTCCCAGCTTGACAAGGGCAAAGGAGCAGCCGAAGATCGCTGCACAAGGAACCCCCCAGCTTGCAATGGCTGCCAAGAAAAGAGGCTCGGAGCTTCAGCCCAGCCTGTTTGACGATCCCCTAGAGCCGCCTGCCCCCACTGCGGAGACGCTTCCCCAATGGGATCAGATCCCGCTCTCGGCCCAGGTGCCCATTCCCCCCGGTACCTATCGGGATCTGGAACAACTGGAGCAGCACTGCCGAGTCTGCCAGCGCTGCGAGTTGGCGGCCAACCGTACCCATGTGGTGGTGCACCGAGGCAACCCCAAGGCAAGGATTCTCATCATCGGCGAGGGGCCGGGGGAACAGGAAGATCTGCAAGGGCTGCCCTTCGTGGGCAAGTCGGGGCAGTTGCTCGATAAGATCTTGGCCTCCGTGGGGCTAGATTCCGAACGGGACACCTACATTTGCAATGTCGTCAAGTGCCGTCCCCCCAACAACCGCGTGCCCACCCAGGAGGAGATGGACGCCTGCCGGCCCTACTTGTTGGAGCAGATCCGCCTGGTGGATCCCTGGATCATTTTGTTGACCGGCGCCACCTCGGTGCGCTCGCTCTTGGGGGATAAGCGGGGCATTACCAAGATTCGCGGCGAGTGGATCCAGTGGCAGGGGCGCTGGTGCATGCCGATTTTTCACCCAGCCTATCTGCTGCGTAACCCCGACCGCACCCCCGGCAGTCCCAAGTGGCTGATGTGGCAAGATATTCAGGCGGTAAAGCAAAAGTACCTGGAGCTTGCCGGCGCAGCGCGGTGAATCCTGCAAAACCCGACTAAGCTGGGAAAGGAGCTCCTTGCCGTCTTGCCTTGACCCCTTCGGAGTTTGCCCTCGAGCAGCTTCTTTTCACCCCGGCCACACCCGACCCGGACGCCGTGCGGGTCATCTATGCCTTTCCCAACACTTACTCAGTAGGAATCACCAGCCTTGGCTACCAGGTCATCTGGAGCCTGCTGGCCAGCCGTCAAGATGTGGTCGTCTCCCGCCTCTTTACAGATCTGGCCGAACCTCTGCCGCGGGATCCAGAGCTGATGGGCTTTTCCCTGTCTTGGGAGCTGGACTACGTCCATATCCTGGATCTGCTGGAGCGACAGGGGATCCCCCTCCAGGCCGAGGCGCGGGGGGAAGCGGATCCCTTGGTTTTCGGCGGTGGCCCGGTGTTGACGGCCAACCCCGAGCCCTTTGCTGCCTTCTTCGACCTCATCCTGCTGGGAGACGGGGAAGGGCTGGTGGAGCAGATGATCCAGACCTACCGCCAGGTGCGGCGGGGATCCCGAGCGGAAAAGCTGCAGGCGCTGGCCCAGGTACCGGGGATCTACGTGCCCAGCCTCTACGAGGTGCATTACCGCGAGCCCGAGGGCCCGGTGGAGAAAGTCATTCCCAAGCTGGACGGGATCCCCAGCTCCATCCGCAAGCATACCTTCCGCGGCAACACCCTCTCGGTTTCCACCGTGGTTACCCCCAAGGCAGCCTGGGAGAACATCTACATGGTGGAGGTGGTGCGCAGTTGTCCGGAGATGTGCCGCTTTTGCCTGGCCAGCTACCTGACCCTGCCCTTCCGCGCTGCTGAGGTGGAGGGGCATCTGATCCCAGCAGTGGAGCGGGGGCTGCAGGTGACCCAGCGGATTGGCCTTTTGGGGGCCTCGGTAACCCAGCACCCCCAATTTGAGCAGCTGCTGGAGTACCTGGCCCAGGATCGTTTTGAGCAGGTGCGCCTCAGCCTGGCTTCGGTGCGCACGGGCACGGTCACGCCTCGCCTGGCGCAAGTTCTCTCCCGTCGCGGCAGCCAGTCCATCACCGTGGCCATCGAGAGCGGCTCGGAGCGGCTGCGCCGGGTCATTAACAAAAAGCTGGCCAACGAAGAGATCTTGGCGGCGGCAGCCCACGCCCAGGCCGGCGGCCTGAAGGGGATCAAGTTCTATGGCATGGTGGGGATCCCGGCAGAGACCCAGGCCGATCTCGAGGCCACAGTTGCCCTCTTCAAGGAGCTCAAGAAGGTGGCTCCCCGCCTGCGCTTGACCTTGGGCTGTAGCACCTTTGTGCCCAAAGCCCATACTCCCTTTCAGTGGCAGGGGGTAGATCCCCAGGCGGAGAAAAAGCTGCAGTGGTACCAAAAACACCTGCGTCCCTTGGGGATTGAGTTCCGCCCAGAAAGCTATAGTTGGTCGGTCATTCAGGCTCTGATTTCCAGAGGGGATCGACGAGTAGCGCAGGTTTTGCAGTTGGCGCGGGAGTTTGGCGACTCCCTGGGCAGCTACCGGCGCGCCTTCAAAGAGCTCAAAGGAAAGCTTCCGCCCTTGGACTACTACGTCCACAGCAACTGGGATCCGGCGGATCCCCTTCCCTGGCAACACCTTGAGGGCCCTCTTAGCCTGGAGCGGCTGCGGCAGCACCGCCAAGAGGCCTTTTCCGTGTAGCGCAGGAAGCTGTGCTTAAGGATGGGGGCCTGCAGCGGCCAGAAACGCCTCGATCTCAGCGCGGCGCGGCAAACTAGGCTGAGCCCCAGGGCGGGTTACGCACAAAGCCGCAGCGGCATTGGCAAACCGTAGAGCTTCCCTCAGGGGTTTGCCAGTAGCTAGGCAGGCGGCCAAAGCGCCGCAGAAGCTGTCGCCGGCAGCGGTGGTATCCACTACCGCCACAGGGTGGGCCGGCAGGTAGCCGCTTTCTCCGCCATCGGCCCAGACCAAGCCTGCTCCCCCCAACGTGACGATCACTGTCGGGATCCCCTGCCGTTGCAAGGCTTGGGCCACTTTTTCGGCTTGCGCGGGTGTCTCCACCGGCAACTGGGCCAGAGCAGCGGCTTCGCTTTCGTTGAGCACCAAGTAGCGCACCTGGCGCAACAGGGATCCCGGCAGGGGCACCACAGGGGCTGGATTGAGCAGGATGGGGATCCCTTGGGCAAAGGCTTGCTCTGCCACCGCCTGCACCGTGGCCAGGGGGATTTCCAGTTGCAGCAGAACCATCGCTGCCGGCGTCCAAGGAGGCAGCTGGGCGGGGGTGTAGCGACCGTTAGCGCCGGGGCTGACCACAATCCGGTTTTGCCCTGCTGGATCCACAGTGATCAGAGCGATGCCGCTGGGCCCTTCCAGCTCTCGCAGGTGGTGGGTATCGACGCCGTTCTGCTCCAGGTTCTCTTTCAGCAGGCGGCCAAAGCTGTCAGATCCCACTGCCCCCCACATCTCCACCTGGGCTCCCGCCCGTGCCGCTGCCACCGCTTGGTTGGCCCCCTTGCCGCCAGGGTAGGTGGCGTAGTCGGATCCCAGCACCGTTTCCCCAGGCCCAGGATGGCGTGGCACCTGCACCACCAAGTCCAGATTCAAGCTCCCCACTACGCGAACTAGGGCTGTCATTGGCTAGCTGAAAAACGGTGCCCTAGAGGTAGCTCATTCTAGCTCCCACCACTGGGTTGGAGAGCTTTCCACCTTGGAGAGGATTGGCTAGCTTGTGAGGGGGTGACGCGGAAACAAGCCATGCTGCTGACCACTACAGACGTGCTCCAAGGTAGAGAGGTTGAGCGTTACTTGGGCATTGTTACCGCCGAGGTAGTTTATGGCACCAATGTTCTACGGGACTTCCTTGCTGCCCTCCGCAACATCATCGGGGGACGCACAAGAACCTATGAAGAAGTTCTCGAGAATGCCCAGAAAAAGGTTTTGGAAGAGCTGGAGCAGCGGGCCAAACGTTTGGGAGCAAATGGCATCCTAGGCGTTAGCATTCATACCAACATGAGCACGACAATGATCCTCGTTACCGCCGCCGGCACCGCCGTCAAGCTGCGCTAGAACCTTTAGGCCAGGCTCTCCATCAATGCCTCGTCGATCTCAAAGTTGGCGTAGACATTTTGCACATCATCCAAGTGGTCCAGCCGCTCCATGAGGGTCAGTACCAGCTTGGCTGTCTCGGGGTCCTCCACATGCACCTCCGTAGAGGGGATCCAGCGGATGGCCGCCTCTTGCACCTGGTAGCCTTCTTTTTTGAGGTAGGTGGCCACCTGCTCCAGCAGGGTGTAATCGCAGTAGACTTCTGCGTCGGTTCCCTCTACCTTGAGATCCTCCCCGCCTGCTTCGGCTACCGCTAGCAGCAGAGCTTCGGGATCTGTCACCCCCTCTAGGCTAATCACCCCTTTTTGCCGGAACAGCCAGCTCACGCAGCCACTTTCCCCCAGGCTGCCGCCGACTTTGCTGAAGGCCTCCCGCACCTCGGCAGCCGTGCGGTTGCGGTTGTCGGTCATCGCCTCGATCAAGACAGCTACCCCCCCAGGGCCGTAGCCTTCGTAGCGAATTTCCTCCAGGGGGCTGTCGTCGGTCCAGTTGCCGGATCCCTTGGCGATGGCCCGCTCGATGGTCTCAGCAGGCATGCCTGCCGCTTTGGCTTTCTCCACGGCCGAGCGCAGCCGAAAGTTGGCGTCAGGATCGGGCAGGCCGTTGCGCGCTGCCACGATGATGGCCCGGGAAAGTTTGGTAAATAGGCTGCCCTTTTTGGCATCTACACGGGCTTTTTGCCGCTTAATATTGGCCCATTTGCTGTGTCCTGCCATGCTGTGCACACCAGTCAAGCAACCTAAGGGAAGGGATCCCCTAACTTTGAAGCCTAGATCACCACTTGCTTAGGTCTCAACCCCAGAGGTGCAGGTCAAGGCTGGATGGGTTGCCGCTCGATTACACCCCCTGGTGGCGGTGGAGCTTCTGGCGTTGCTTGAGGTGTAGGCGTTGGTGTCTCTATAGGAGCTGGCGTGGGAGGCAAAGGAGGTACAGGCT